>SYFR01000105.1 GCA_005800325.1 Myxococcales bacterium
CACCAAGGTGCTCACCGAGGCGTCGATTTACGGCAAGACCGACGAGCTTCGGGGCCTGAAGGAGAACGTCATCATGGGGCGGCTCATCCCGGCCGGAACGGGCTTGGCGGCGTACCGACGCCTCCAGGTGATGAGCAAGGACGACGGGCGCCCGGGTGACGTCGTGCCGCTGGCGAAGCCGGCGGTGGCGGCGTTCAACGAGGAGTAGTCGCTGCGGCGAGCTTGATCCAGGCCGCTCGGGGCGCTTGGCCGAGTCATCGGGGGCGCCCCTTTGTTTTGCTGCGGGCGGGGCCGCGTTGCGCCGTCAGGGAGCGGGGCGGCGCGGCGAATCGAACGGGAAGGCGAACGTCGCGGTAGGCCGAACGGCGTCCGGGCGAGTAGGATCGGGCGCTGTCTGAACCACCCGCGGGGCACACCTCTTCGTGAATGAGCGTCACGCGCTGAACCAGCGTATTGCGGACCGACTGCGCGCCGACGGCGCGATCGACGAGACCGGCTACGTGATGGCGGTCGAGCACGCGAAGAGCCACGGGTGGCGCGTCGAAGAGGCGCTCATCGAGCTGTCGATCATCGACGAAGCGTCGCTGCTCAAGTTCATCGCGACGTTGTTTCGAACGCAGTTCGTGTCGACCGAGAAGCTCAGCCGCGCGAAGCTCGACGCCGAGGCGCTGAAGCTCGTCAACAAACAGACGGCGCGGCACCTGGGCGCGTTTCCGGTCGTGCTCGACCGCAAGAACGACAAGCTCATCGTCGCGACGGCCGATCCCGACAACCCGCACGCCGAGCATGAGCTGTGTCTCGCGGCCCAGGTGTCGCAGGTGGCATTTCTGGTGGCGCGGCCCGCGGCGGTAGCGGCCGCGATCGCGCGGGCGTACGACCGGGAGCACGGTGAGTTCAAGCGCTTGCTCATGAGCGCGAAGGCGGTGCGCATCGACGCCAATCAGCTGCTCCACGATCCGTTCGCGCAGGGCAGCGCGGCAAAGGGGGCGGCGCCGGCGCCTGCGCCTCCCCGACGTGAGGAGGGAACCGGGACGGCCGGGCAGCACATGCCGGCACCGCGTGGACCGCAGCCACGCACGGGCGGTATTCCTCGTCGCGTGAGCGGTGGCGAGGCCGGGCGCACCGAAGAGGAGCCGCAGCGGCCCGCGTATCTCTCTTCGCCGCGGCCGGAGATGCGTGGCGCTCTCGGCGTGGGCATGAGCCCGCTGCCGGCGCAGCCCTCGCCGCAGCCCGGGGGGGGCCGTTTCGCGCCGAGCCCCGCGCCGCCCGGGCAGGTCCCGCTCGCGCATCCGAGCGCGTCGCGGCAACGCCACACGCCGTGGATCGATCCTCGCGCGCTCGAGCCGATGGGGCCGATGGCGTCGATCGCGCGCTCCGCGCCGCGCTCGCCGGAGCCGGTGGGGCGCTCACCTTTTCCGAGCCCCGAGCCGCCGACGCCGCCGTCGCTCGGAGCGGAGCCGCCGCCGGCAGCAAGCTCGTCGGGCGTCGCGCACCACATCGCGCCACCGCGGAACTCGCTCGAGGCGCTCTTCGACGTGGGAGGGATCCTCGACAGCGTCGACACCCTTCGCCCCGATCCGAGGCCGTCGAGCTCACGCTCATTCGCACCGCTCGACTTTCCCCTCGAGCTGCCGCAGCTGCCGCAGCTGCCTCGTTCGATGCGAAGCTCGTCGATGCGTCCCGACGCGCGCTTCGGCTGGCCGTCCGTGCCGGTCGTGCAGCGCAGCAGCCACCCGGCGCCCGCGGAAGTGCCGGCCGTCAGCGCTCAGCTTGCGGACCTGGCGCGCGTCCTCGTCGGCATGCTCGAGCACGAGCACGCCGAGCACCGCGGCCACTCGACCGCCTGCGCGCGGCTCGTCTCGGCGGTGTGCGAGCGCATCGGCCTGCCAAAGTCGCACACGAGCGAGATCGTCCTCGCGGCCTACCTGCACGACTTCGGCAAGATGGGCGGGTCTCACCTCACGCTCTTGAATTCGTCGCAGTTTCCGACGCACCACGAGCGCGCCAACACGCTGGCGGCCATTCCTCGCCAGCTCCTCGAGGGGATCGGGTTGCCCGAACGCACGCTCGGGGCGCTCGACGCGATGTACGAGCAGGTCGACGGCGGCGGCGTGCCCGACGGTCTGCAGGGAAAGGAGATCCCGATCGCGGCGCGGATCTTGAGCCTCGCGGACACGTACGCCGATCTGACTCGCAACCCCGAGAACCCGCACGCGAAGGTGCTCAGCCAGAAGGAGGCGATCGAGGTGCTGCGCGACCACTCGGGCACCGTGTTCGACGCGAACCTCGTCGAGGTCTTCGACAAGGCGACGGGCGGCGAAGAGATCCTCAGCGAGCTCTTGGCCGACCGGCACCGCGTGCTCGTCGTCGATCCGAACCTCGAGGAGACCGTGGTGCTTCAGCTGCGCATGGTGGAGCAGGGGTTCGACGTCCACGTCGCGCATGGTTCGCTCGACGCGAAGCGCGAGATGGAGGCTCATGATTTCTCGGCGATCCTCTGTGAGATCGAACTCGAGCACCGGGACGCGGGGTTTGCGCTGCGCGAGCTCGCCGCGCGAATCGAGCCGAGCGCGTCGTGGGTGTTTCTCTCGTCACGCGGAAGCCGCACGACGGCGCAGCGCGTGTTCGACATGGACGTCGATGATCTGCTCATCAAGCCCGTGTCGCACGACGTCGTCGCCGCCAAGCTCAAGCAGCTCATCGAGCGTCGCGCGCACCGCATCACCGCGCGCGGCGTGGCCGGAGATCTCTCGCAGATGGGCTTTCCCGAGATCGTTCAGGTGCTCGGTCACGGCCGCAAGACCTGCGCGCTTCATATCGCGTCCGGCGAGTGCCGTGGCGAGGTCCACTTCCGCCAGGGCCGCGTCGTCCATGCGGCCTTCGGCGACATCGTCGGCCCGGACGCCTTTTACCGCATGGTCGCGCTGAGGGACGAGGGGGGCTTCCGCGTCGACCCCACCGGCTTCGACTTCACGCCGACGATCGACGCATCACCGGAGGCGCTGCTCCTCGAGGGCGCGCGCCGGCTCGACGAGGAGCTGCGGTGAGGCGTCCAGCACGCGGTGTGCCCACCTGTGCCAGTTTGTGGCGACGTCCCCCTGCTGCGACCGCGAAGACTGTAATGATTATAATATGTTAGGAATTGGCATCGCGCGTGCTTAGGGCGAACCTACCGACCGAACGAGGAGATCCACGAATGCGAGCTTGGAAGAAACTTGGTGTGCTGGTCCCGGTGATGTTGGCGGCGCTCGTAGCGGACGCGCGCGAGGCGAGCGCGTGCGGCGGCTGCTTCGTCCCGCCCGACGAGAACACCCAGGTGACCGGGCATCGGATGGTGATGTCGATCGGGATGGACCAGTCGACGCTCTACGACCAGATCGAATACACCGGCAAGCCCGAGAGCTTCGCGTGGGTCTTGCCGATCAAGGGCACGGTCGACATCGGGGTCTCGTCGGACTTGCTGTTCAACCAGCTCGGGTTCGACACGAGCGTGACGGTGGCCGCGCCGCCGCTCGACTGCCCCAATTACAATTGCGGCAAGGGCGAGAGCGAGGGGTTCTCCGCGAGCAGCGGCGGCGGGGATGCGGGGACGAACGGCGGCGGTGAGGTGACGGTGATCGCGCAAGAGGTGGTGGGACCGTTCGAGACGGTGCAGCTCGAGACGACCTCGCCGACGGCGCTCGCGGACTGGCTCGAGTCCCACGGCTACAACCTGCCGGACGAGGTCGCGCCGCTCGTGGCTCAGTACGTGAAGGAGTCGTTCAACTTCCTCGCGGTGAAGCTCGTGCCGGGCGAGTCGGTGAGCGCGATGAAGCCGATCCGCATCACGACGAAGGGCTCGAGCGTGGCGCTGCCGCTGCGCATGGTGGCGGCGGGGACGGGCGCGACGACGACCGTGACGCTCTACACCGTGAGCGAGTTTCGCGCGGAGGCGGCGAACTTTCCGAACTTCGGGATCGAGCCAGCGAACGTGGTGTGGAACTACGAACTCGACCGCAGCAACTACACCGAGCTTCGCGATCTTGCGTACAAGGCGAGCGACGGGCACGCGTGGCTGACGGAGGCCTCGCGGCCGTACTCTGCGTTGGGCTTCCGCAGCCAGATCACGAACGTGATCGATTTCGCCGGGCCCGTCGCGAGCGGGTACGGCGTCGACGACAACGACTGGGAGGGAGCGCACCTCGCCGCGCAGGAAGATCTCGACACGCTGTTCGCGGGGATGAACGAAGAGTCGGTGTGGGTGACGCGCCTCCGCGCGGAGCTCAGCAAGTCGGCGCTCGCGACCGATCTCACGCTCGCGGCGGCGGCAAAGCAGGCCGAGGTCAGCAACTACATCCAGACGACGAAGTTCGTCGGGACGCAGCCCGCGTGTCCGCCACCGCCGCCAGGCTGCGACGAGGTCACGACCGGCGGCGGCACGAGCGGCGGGGATGACGTCGCGTGGGGCTTCGACGACGACGGCAGCGCGGGCGGCGGCTGCACCATGGGCGCGCCCGGGATCTCCGGCGCGGCAGCGGGCGCGGGCGTGCTCCTGCTCGGCGCTGCGGCGTACCGACGGCGACGCCGCGATTCGTCGAACTAGCGAGGTTCGCGGCCGAGACCGCGTCTAGGGGCGTATAGCTAGGCTGGCGGTCCCCACCCGGCCGGTGCACCCGGGACCGCGCCGCCTGCTCCTTGGGCTTGCTGCGCCGCCATCTCCGCGGCCGCGAGGATCCGCTCTTCAGCCTGCTGCGCGAGCGTCTGAACGACGAGCGCCGCGTCCGCGATCGCCAGCGTCTCGAAGTAGCGGATGAACTGCCGCTCGAGGCCCACGGTCACGCCGCCCAGCACGAGGGCGATGGGGATCGAAGGCTTCTCGAGGTCGCCGAGCTCCTTCGTGCGTTCGCGCCAGCGCTTGCCATCGTTCAGGGTCCGCACGAGCCACTGGCACGCGAGGCCAACGAGCAGGCCGCCCATCGCTCCGGCGACGAACACGTCCGCGAAGAAGACGTTCGGACTTTGCGACGGGGTGAGCAACGCAGCGAGGAGGCTTCCGACCGATGCGCCGATGACGAGGCCCGGCTCGCCGGCGTTGTGGTGGGACGCGAGCCGCACGATGGCGGCGGCTTGGAGGCCCGCCTCCGGCGTGTTCTGGAAGCGCCGAAGCGCGACGAGCAAGCGTGCTCGGCGTAGCGCGGCGGACCGGACGCTGACGTAGCTGACGATGAGAGCCGCGAGGGAGACGCCGACCCCGACGCCGATCGCGGCGCCGCGCGCCAGCAAGCCCTCGGGGAGGCTCGCGCGAACGAGCTGGGTCTCAAGCGCCTTCGTCGCTTGCTCGAGGCGCGCCGCGAGATCCTTCTGCGCCTTGTCCGCGTGCGCGCTCAGCGCTTTCAGATCGACGCTTGGCTCCTTGAAGACCTTGACTAGCTGTCGCGCGACGTCCTGTTGGGCCTTGTCGTCCGTCGGCTCCGCGAGGCCAGCCGCGCTCGACACGGCCTTCCATGCGGCTCGTGCGTTGTCGCTGCTCCCTGCCGCCGCTTCGCTCGCTGCGCGGCACTTGCCTTGCTCGAGCGCCTTCGCCTGTTTGAGAGTCAGCGACGTCGCCGCCCAGGGGATGACGAATGCCGTCTCGCCCGTGGTCTTGGTCTTGCTGCGCTCGGCCGCTTCGCGCGCTTCGCGTTCGGCCTGGGCCGCGCGGCTCTGAAATACGCCGACCTCTTCGCCGAGCTTCGTGGCGCTCTTCGCGCAACGGCCGTTCGCGTACTCCGTCGCCGCAAGCTTCGCGTCGCGCTCTGCAACGAGGGCCGCCGGATCGGTGACCATGGGGCCCTCGGCGACCATCAGTCGCCAAATGCCGACGGCGACCGACGGCACGAGGATGCAAACCGTTACCAGGGTCCAGAAGATCTCTTCGCGGCGTGTGTATTCGTTCAAGGGGCTACCGTGTCGCGCGCTCGTGCGAAAGCCGCGACGACGATAGCCCAATCGTTCGGGGCGATGTGGTAGGTTTTTTGCCAATGAGCCGAGCCGCGTCACCGCGCCGGTCGGGGCAAAAAAGCCTCGCGGAGATGGCGCTCGCCGCCGTCCTCGTCGTCGGCGGCCCGGCATGGGTGCACGCCGGCTGCGCGGGAACTCCGCCATGCGAGCGCAACAGCGACTGCCTCGCCGGCTACTGCCGCGACGGTGAGTGTCGTCAAGACTGCATCGACTCCGCGATCGACTGCCCGACCGGAGGGAGCTGCAACAGCGTCGGCAAGTGCGACTACGGGGCGCCGGTTGGCAGCGGCGGAGGGCAGAGCACCGCGGGCCCGGGCGTCGGCGCGAGCAGCACCGCCGGCACCGGGGGCGCAAGCACCGGAGTGTCGACGACGTCATCGACCGGCTCGGGTGGCGCGGGCGACGGCGAGCTCGAGCCGTGCAGCGCCGACGGCGACTGCGGTGCTGGGCTTGCTTGCAGAGAGCTCACGGTGGGAGGCAAGAAGCGCTGTGTGCGCGCATGCGCCGCGTCGAGTGAGTGTCCGGCGGGGACGAGGTGCATCGACAAGGGCGGCAAGCGCTGCTTCGGGAGCGACATCGGCCGCTACTGCACGAGCCCCGGCGTCTGCAACTTCGCCTGCCTTCAGGGGCCCAAGTACTGCACGGACACATGCGCGAGCGGCGCCGATTGCCCCGGCGGCTACGGCTGCATGCCGGTAGGCAGCCCGCCCGTGAACGTCTGCGTCAAGGCGGCTGCGTATTGCGACTCTGGCAACGCCGGCGACTGCGTCGTGCCCGCGGCCTGCGACCTGTCGCCGAACATGATCATCGGCGGCTGCACGCTCGTCTGCGACAGCGCCTCCGACTGCCCGCGCCGCGCCGCGCCACTTGCGGGTTGGACCTGCGATGGGCTCTGTCGCCGGCCCTCGGATATTTATGGCTCGCTGCCGGGCGGCTATACGCCGGTCGAGTACCACTGCGACGCGGCCCTGCAGCCCGTCGCGCTGTGCAACGACGGTCAGCACATCGACTTCGACAAGTTCGTCGTCCCGAGCCCGCCGCCGGTGGACTGCGGCTCCAATCAGACGACGCCCGGCGTATCGGGAGACGCTTGCGTCGACTCTTGCCGGTACGCGGGCGGCTGCGGCTTCGGCTACGCCTGCGTCGGGGTGGGCGGCGTCGGCAATGAGCGCATCGGGCTCTGCATGCCGACGGGCGTCGGCGAGCCGGGCGCCGCATGCAGCAAGCATCGTGACTGCGCGTTCGGCTATTGCTCGAATGGATTGTGCAGCCGCGACTGCACGAAAGATGGCGTGTGCCCGTCGGGACTCTCATGCGTGACCGTCGCCGGACCGGCGGTAGAGGGGCAGCCGTTCCGCCGCTGCGAGTGACCCGCGGCCCGCGCCGCCGCTGCGAGTGACCCGCGG
>SYFR01000106.1 GCA_005800325.1 Myxococcales bacterium
GAAAACTTCCGCATCTTGCAACAGGCGCTGGATCAAGGCGCGCCACGCTTTCCCAAGTCTTTGTCCTCGGCTATACCACAGGATCGCCCCCCATTGAGTCTGCAAGAAGTGTTTGAACAGGTGCGTCGCGTCGCGATGTGCCGCTAGTCGAAGCAGGAACGGTGCCATGGCCAACGCACGCATGGTCGAGCACTTAACCACGCGACGGGCACTCGGTGGCACATCTGTGAAACGTCGACGCTTCACGATCGAAACGGTGGTGCCGCGCAGCGAGGATCGCGTTGCGGCTCGCGCGGCTGGTCACGGCGCGCGCGTTGGCGGGGCGCTGCACCGGAACAAAAAGACAGCGCCGCAGCAAGCCTGGGGGGAACGGCTTGCCGCGGCGCTCGATTGGCGGACCGAAAAAGCAGGATCGGTGCCAACGGCGCGGCACGCAACGACGGCAACTTGGGCAAGGCGCGCCTCACGCCGCCTTCAAGATCGCAACGGAGGCGTAACGCTCGTGAAACACGGCCGCATTTCTTACGAGGCCGAGGGCGTTCGTGCGTCAAGTAGTCATACGCTCAGTGCCACGAGGTAGGCGACCCACACCGCGGCGGCGATCGCTCCCATGCCGCCGCCGATCCCCGCGCACATCGCGACGAAGAGCGTGCGCCCCGCCGGGTTGCGCCACGCCTCGCCGAGCGTGAACACCTCGCGCCCGAGCGCTCCAGCGTGGTGCACACTCGGCTTGCGACGCCACGCCTCGACGAGGCCCACGACGGCACGGGCCGCGCCGCGTGGGGTGAGCGTCGTCAGGGGCGTCAAGACCAGCGCTGCCACGACGCTCGCGAAGGTTCCGCCGGCGAACAGCGTGAAGAGCGCTCCGGCGCAGGCCGTCGGCAAGGCCCACGCGCCGGCGAGCGCGAGCCACGGCGTGCCACCGCGAACGAGGCCCGAGGCCACGACGGCGAGGGCGAAGGCCGGGGCAAGCCAGGGGAGCGACCGCATGCCGACCGACGGCGCAGGGAGGCTCGACAGCGCCTCGCGGTCGACGGTGGCGCCGAAGCTCTCGAGCACGCCGTCGACGTGCGCGGCGCCGATGATCGCGACGACCACGCGACCGCCGGTCTCCTCGATCCGGCTCGCGAGATAGTGATCGCGCTCGTCGATGAGCGGGACCTTGACCTCCGGCATCGCGCGAGCGAGCTCGGTCATGGCGTCCGCGATCCGCTCCCGGTTCTTCAGCGCCTCGACCTCGGCCTCGTCGATATCGTCCTCGTGAAGCAGGCTCGCGCCGAGCCCTAGGACGAGCAGCACGCGACGAACGAGCCCGATGTTGTGCCACGTTCGGCGCAGCGTCGCCTGCACGTCGCGGTCGGCGAGCACGACCGTCGCGCCGACCTCACGCGCGGCGTCGACGGCGGCCAACAGCTCGGCCCCGGGTGAGACGCCGAGGCGGGCTCCAATCCGGCGCTGGAACACCTGCAGTCCGAGGCTCGCGAGCACGAAGGGCACGCGCCCCTCACGAATGACCTGGGCGACATCGAGCCGCGACCACCGCGACGGATCGGTGAGGGCCTCGTAGCGCGTCGCGCACAGCTCGACGCAGACCGTGTCAGGCCGCAGCGCGGTGATGACGCGGCGCACCTCGTCGATGCTGCGCTTGGACACGTGAGCCGTGCCGATGATGTGGAACGTGCGCTCCTCTTCGCTGTCGCGCGCGCGGCGACGGAGCACCGTCACGTGGCTCGGAATCGGCGCAGGCGCCTCTCCGCCATCGGCGCGCTCTCGCCGCTCGTTCCGCACCCGCGCGATCTAGTCCCGCGGCCGAGTCGAGGCGAGCGGTTCCGCGCACCCGAACGGCGCTTGCGACGAGCCCGGGTTCGGATAGTGTGCGCGCGCGATGCACTTTCAGGAGATTATCCTCACGCTGCAGCGGTTCTGGGCCGAGCGTGGCTGCCTCATCGTGCAGCCGTACAACTCCGAGGTCGGCGCCGGGACGTACAACCCTGCAACGTTTCTGCGCGCGCTCGGGCCCGAGCCGTGGAGAGTTGCCTACGTCGAGCCGTCGCGGAGGCCGACGGATGGTCGCTACGGCGACAACCCGAATCGCCTCCAGCAGTTTCACCAGTTCCAGGTCATCCTGAAGCCGAGCCCCATCGACATCCAGGATCTGTACCTCGAGTCGCTTCGTGCGCTCGGGACCGATCCGCTCCAGCACGACGTGCGCTTCATCGAAGACGACTGGGAGTCACCCACGTTGGGGGCGTGGGGCCTCGGCTGGCAGGTGTGGCTCGACGGGCTCGAGATCTCGCAGTTCACGTACTTTCAGCAGGTCGGCGGGTTCGACTGCAAGCCCGTGAGCGGGGAGCTCACCTACGGCATCGAGCGGATCGCGATGTATCTGCAAAACGTCGATGACGTGTACGACGTGGAGTACGGGCCTGGCGTCCGTTACGGCGAGCTCTACAAGCGCTCGGAGTGGGAGTGGTCGACGTACAACTTCCAAGAAGCGAGCGTGGCCGAGCACTTTGCGGCGTTCGACCAGCTCGAGGCCGAGGTGAGGCGCCTCATCGAACGCGGTGCGCGCGAAGAGGAGGTGAAGCGCAAAGGGAAGACCGTGCGCGAGCGGATCGCCGATCCGAACATGGCGCTCGTCTTGCCCGCGTACGACGCGCTCATCAAGGCCGCGCATCGCTTCAACGTGCTCGATGCCCGCGGCGCCATCGGCGTGACGGAGCGGCAACGGTTCATCGGTCGCGTACGGGCGCTCGCGCGGATGGTCGCGGAGACCTACCTCGCGCAACGAGAGGCGCTCGGATTTCCGCTGCAGAAGCAGAGCGCCGCCGCCGAATAGGGCAGCAGCTCGAGGCTCGGCGGCAGGCGAATCTGCCAGCGTATTTCAGACTCGGGGACGAGCTTGGCTAGCGGGCCTTCTTGACGAGGGCGGCGAAGCGCGGGTCGTCTTTCAGCGGCGTGAGCAGCGGATCGTCGGCGAGCTTGTCCGGGTTCGGCAGCTTCTTGCCGAGCGCCTCGGCGAGGCGAGTGAGCGCGAGGTCGAGGTCCCCGCGCTGCGCCGCGACGATCGCGCGGCCGTACGGGGATGACGCGGCGCTCGGGACGACCTCGGCGATGCGCGCGAACGTCTTGTCGGCGTCGTCGAGCTTCTTCGCTGCGACGTAGATACGACCCAGCGTGAAGAGGACGTCTTCGGCGTCGCCGCGCAGCCGCCCTGCCGCCTCGGCGTGTGCGACGGCGCAGTCGAGCTCCTTCTGCTGCAGGCAAACGCGCGCGAGATTGAGCTGCGCGTCGGCGTCGCGGTCGTCGGCCTTGACGAGGATCTCGAACTGCGCGCGCGCCGCTTGCCAATCGCCCTTGCGCGTGGCAACGGCCGCGAGCCCGAGGTGCGCCTCGGAGAGGGAGCGCGGCTCGTCCGATTTGCCGTTGGCGAGAGCGCTCTCGTACGCGGCGCGCGCGTCGTCGTAGCGCTCGAGCTCGAAGAGGGCCTTGCCGCGCATGATGTGGAGCGACACGTCGGTGGGGCGCCCTTCGATGCCGCGATCGATCTCCTCGAGCGCCTTCTGTGCCTCGCCGGCGCGGAGGTAGGCGTTGGCGCGTACACGGTGCTCGGTCGGGGCATCGACGCACGCCGCGAGCGACACGGTGAGGCCGGCGGCCCACACCGCGGCGCGCAATTTTCCGGAGAGCACGCCGGGGCAGTACACCGCTGGTTCCGGTCGGTCAAGGCGCGGCCACGGCGCAGACACGGGCGCGGCCACGGCGCAGTCGCGGGCGCGGGAAGGGCTCGGTCGCGAACGCGCCGGCGCCGAGAGAGCCCCGCGGGCCTGCCGAGATCGCCAGCTCCCGCGGGGCTGCGTGCGCGGAGCTTGCCGAGAGGCGCGGGTTACGGCAACGAGGTGACCATGGCACGGAGCGGCATCGAGCTCGTCTGGTCGACGAAGCAGAGGGTCGCGCCGATCGTTGGCGACTACGAAGATCTCGACCTGCGCGAGCGGATCGAGGGGCCGCTCTCGACTTCGCCCCGCGAGCACCCGGACGGGACCGCGCAGCCGCACCAGCTCGGGCTCGCGCTGCACACCGAGGATGCGCGCGCGGAGGACCCGTCATGGCAGAACCTGCTCGTTCACGGTGACAACGCGGTGGCGATGCGAGCGCTCGCGCAGCGCTTCGCCGGCGGCATTGAGGTCGTCTACATCGATCCGCCGTTCGCGACCGGCCTCACCTACTACAGCCAGGCGCAGGCAGGCGTGGGCGCGGGCACCATCGAACGCACGGCGTATCAAGACGGTCGAGCCGGCGGCCTGACCGACTACCTCGACGCGCTCTACGAGCGGTTGGCGCTCGTGCGCGTGCTGCTCAGCGACACGGGCAAGCTGTTCGTGCACTGCGACTGGCGCGCCAACAGCATGCTTCGGCTCATCCTCGACGAGCTGTTCGGAGCCGAGTGTTTCAGGAACGAGATCGTGTGGCGGCGCGCTCCGAACCTCGGGCGGCAGGCGGCGTCGCGGCAGCTTGGCCGCGTCTTCGACACCGTGCTCGTGTACTCGAAGACACCGGGCTCCGCGTTCGCGGGCACGCCGCCGAAGAGGTCGAATCCGGTCACGCTCGACCGCAATGGCAAGCCGAAGGGCGCGCGCTGGGACCCCGAGCGGGAGGCGTACTTCACGACCGCCCCGCGCGGCGACTACACCGACGAGAGCGTCGCCGAGCTCAGAAAGCAGGGGCGCGTCTACGACTCGTCGAGCGGCACCGTGTACATCAAGTATTTCCTGCGTAAGGACGACGACGGCACCTGGGTGAAGGATCAGCCCGTCGACGCGCTCTGGGACGACTTCGACGTGCGACCGCTGCGCCATCGCCCGAAGAGCGAGGACATGGGCTACGACACGCAGAAGCCCGAGGGCTTGCTCGAGCGCATCCTCGGTTGGGCGAGCAAGCCGGGGGACCTCGTGGCGGATTTTTACTGCGGCTCCGGGACGACGCTCGCCGTCGCCGAGCGCCTCGGGCGGCGATGGATCGGCTGCGACGCGGGCACGGCGGCGCTCGACGTCACGCGAAAGCGACTCGCGCGCTGCGGCTCCTTCGCGGTGCTCTCGACGCATCGGACCGAGCGTGCTCGGTGGCACGTTGAGAACGGCGCCAAGGGCGTGCTCGCGGCCTACGGGGCGACGCCGATCGCCCAGGGATTGGGGATCCGCGACGGGGAGATCGTCTGCGTGCCAGCTGGCGAGCGGCCCACCGACGACGAGCTCGACGCCGCGTGCGAAGCGGCGCAACGGCGCGGCTCGAGAAGGGTCCACCTGCTCGGCTGGGAATTCGGTGAGCTCGGTGAGCCACCGGGCGAGCTTCGGCGACGCGCCTCAGAGCAGGGACTCGAGCTCGAGCTTCGGACGATTCCGATCGAGCTCGTTCGCGGCGCGCGAGCCCCCGCGTTCTTGCCGCCGGCCGCGCTCGACGTCGCGGTGCGCGAGTCGGAGGACGGCCTCGCGATCGAGCTCGTGCGCCTGTCGTGTCCGGAGCGGGCGGCGCGCGGCGTGGCGGAGCCGCGCGAGGTGGAGATGGCCGAGCTCATCTCAGGCTTCATGGTGGACTTTCGCTTCGACGGCGTGCTCTTTCGGCCGACGGTGAGCTTCGAGCAACGCCGCGGAGTCCGACTCGACCTCGTGACGCCCGCCGTGGCGCGCCGACGGTGCGGTGAGCGGGCCTGCGTCGCGGTGACGACGATCTACGGCGACCACGTCACGCGCGTCGTGGCGCTAAACGAGCCTATTTAACGAAGAACGACTTCGTGACGGTCTGCGAGCTGCCGCTGAACGGCGGCACGCGGGCGGCGCGAAACGCGCCCAGTGCACAGCTGCCGGTCGGCGTGCCCGCGAACGGCGGATCGACCGATGCGCTCGTGGCCGACCCGCTCGGGCCGAACGTGACCGTCGCGCGGCCACGCCCGGTCGGACCGCCGGGTTTTCCGCAGCCCGCCGCGGCCGAGGCCGCCCGCGAGAGCGCGCTGCGCGCCGCATCGACGCTGAACGCATCGCCCGCCGACTTGTCGTCGCCCTTCGCGCCCACGTCCGACTTCTTGTCGTCGCCCTTCGCGCCCACGTCCGACTTCTTGTCGTCGCTCTTGTCGCTCGCGTCCGACTTCTTGTCGTCGCCCTTGCCGCCCGCATCCGACTTCTTGTCGTCCGTCGTGCCCTTGCCGTCGTCGCGGGCGACGCTCTTCGCGCCATCCGACGCGCCCGTGCCGGCGCCCGGCTTCGCGCTCTCCTCCGTGACGCCGACCCCGGTCGTGTCGGGCGGCGCCGTTCCCGCGTTGGCCTGCGCGGCAGGAGCGTCGTCGGCCGGAGGGGCCTGCTGCGCCTCCGCCGCGGTCGC
>SYFR01000011.1 GCA_005800325.1 Myxococcales bacterium
GTACGGCGACCGCAGCCAGCACCACGAAGACAGCTGCCACGGCGAGCGCCAGGCCGACGCGGCGGCGCGGTTTCGGGCCAGGCAGCGCCGGGTCGGGCGCCTGCAGGGTCGCAGGGCTCGCGTCGATCGTGGTGAACGAGACCACGGCGGCGTCGTCGGCGGCGGCTGTGCGCATGCACGCGGGTACGCCCACGAGCTCGGCGGCGTTCACCGTCGTCGAGCCGCCAGTGAACGGCAACAGCGCCTGTTCGATCTCGCTCACCGATTGGAAGCGGTCGGTCAGCGAGCGGCACATCGCCCGCTGCACCACCTGCGCGAGCCCGCGCGGGATCCACGGCGTCTTGGCGGAGCGAGGTTCGATGTCCTCCGTGAAAATCGCGAACATCACTTCGCCCATCTCGCCGCGCCCGGACCACGGCGGGGCGCCGACGAGCGCCTGGTAGAGCGACGCTCCGAGGCTCCACACGTCGGCGCGCGGGTCGAGGGTCATCGAGCTCTTGATCTGCTCGGGGGACATGTACGCCGGCGAACCCAGGATGCTGTCGCTGCGCGTGAGGATTTCCTGCGTGGCGCCGTCCTCGCCGTCGCAGGCGATCTGCTTGGCGATCCCGAAGTCGCAGATCTTCACGACGACCTCGCCGCTCGGCAGCTGGTGCAAGAACAGATTGCCCGGCTTGACGTCGCGGTGGACGAGCCCCGAGGCGTGCACGGCAGCGAGTCCGCGGCATACTTGCACGAAGATTCGCGCCGCCGTCTGCGGCTCGAGCGGCCCCACTTCACGGACGAGCCCAGAGAGGTCCTGGCCGCAGAGCAGCTCCATCACCAGGTACGGCAAGCTGCGCTGCGGATCCTCCCCGGCGTCGATGACGCGCACGACGTGCGGCGACGTCACCGCCGCCGCAGTCCGAGCCTCGCGCACGAACCGCTTGCGCGCCTGAGGGTCGGCGACCTCTTTGGCGTGAATCACCTTGACCGCGACGCGTACGCCGAGCTCGCCGACGGCCTCGTACACCCAACCCATGCCGCCCGCGCCGAGGCGCCTTCGGAGGGCGTAGCGCGTCGCGATCGTGGCGCCGGCGAGCGAATCGCTGACGCTGAGCGTCACGTCGACGGCTTGGGTCGGATTCGCGGTTCCTAGCCAGCGCGCGGGCATCTCCACGCGCGCGGCGCGCAGGGAGCGGAGAGCCGTCGTGAGCGGTACGAACATGCGGTAATCGAGCCGATCGGTTCCGCCGGTGTAGGGCTCGAGGGCGCGCGCGAGCGCGTCGGCCGAGGGGCATCGGTCCAGCGGCTCCGCGACGAGACAGCCGTGCACGACGGCGGCGAAGCTCGGATCGAGCCAGGGCGCGCGCTCCTGAAGCGGCGTGACGAGCTCGTCGTCGTCGAGCTTGCTGAGCGGCGGCGCATCGGAGAGCGCCGCGTAGAGCGCGCTCCCCAGGCTGTACACGTCGCTTTGGGCGTCCGCGCGGGTCGGATCGGCGCGCCGCTCGGGCGCGAGGTGGCCTGTCGTGCCGAGACTCGCCGACCCCTGAGTGAGCTCGGTGTCGGAGCGCTCGTAGTGGGCCATGCCGAAGTCGAGCAACCGCACGACCACGTCGCCGTTCGGGTCGTAGTCGAGAAACAAGTTGGAGGGCTTGATGTCGCGGTGGAAGAGCCCCGCCGCGTGCGCCTCCGCGAGCCCGGCGCAGGCCTGGCGCACGACGCGCGCCGCGACCGCCGGTTGCAGCGGCCCGAGCTGGTGCATCAACGTGCGCAGGTCCTGCCCCTCGAGCAGCGGCATGACCAGGTAGGGGGCGCCGCTCGCCTCGTCCACGCCGGTATCTCGGATCGCGACGACGTGCCGGCTCTGGCACAAGGCGGGCAGCTTCGCGTCGCGCGCGATGCGCTGTGCGAAGGTGTCTGCCTCGCGCCCCCGCAGGCCGAAGAGCACCTTGACCGCGACGCTGCGGCCGTCGAGCCGATCGGTCGCCTCGTACACGACGCCGCTGCCGCCGCGTCCGATGAGGCGCGCGAGCGACCACCGCCCGGCGACGATCTCGCCGAGCTGCGGCACCTGGTGCGCGATCGAGCTCAACATCGGTAGCGCGACGAACGAGTTGCTCGACGGTACTACGGCTACGCTTGCCGGCGGTGCAGCTTCGTGTGGGGTTCGCCGCCGCGTCGTGGTCACCGGCCAGCCCCGTCCTTTGCGTCGAGACCGATCGCAGGCGTGCTACACGCGCGTCGTGGAACATCGCGACCGAGCGCTCGAGGAGCCGTTTCTCGTCTATCGCCGCACAGGACGCACCATCGGCGCGGTGCTCGCCTTCGGCTTCGGTGGCGGTACGCTCGTCCTCGGCGTGCTGACCGCGGTGGGCGCGTCGTTCGAGCTGCGCGCGCTCTTGGCCGCGTTCAAGGGCTATTTCTTGGCGGCTCTTCCCTTCGTCGTCGCCGGCGTAGCGTTGTCGCTGTGCCGGCGGGAGCTGTGGTTCTTACCGGGCGCGCGCGCGTTTCGCATGCTGACGTTTCGGCCATGGCTCGTGCGCGGCCCGCGGGTCGAAGAGGCGCGCCTCGACGAGTACCGTGCGCTCCGCTCCGACATGCCCGATCCCGCGATGGACGAGCCGGCGCACGTCGTGTCGCTCGTGACGGTGACGGGCGAGAGCGTGCCCGTGCGGGAGTTCGATCGCGCCGACGAGGCCCGCGGCTTCATCGAGCGGCTCGCGGCCGTGACGCGGCTCGCGATCGAGGGCGGCGACGGCGCGAGCGGCACCGCGGACACGTGAGCGACGGCGCCGTCAAGCCGCGAGGCCGTGAGCCCAGAGGCCGTGAGCCCAGAGGCCGTGACCCGCGGTGCGCTCAGCCGCGGTGCCGTCAGCCGCGCGGCCGGCGTAGCGTCGTGATCCGCGCGCCGCGCTCGACCGGCGGCGGCTCGAACGGCGGGATCGTCTCGAGCAGCCGCTCGAGGTGGGGAGTCGCGCGGCGGACTGCGCCATCTGCCGCGAGCTCGACCATCGCGCCGCTGAACGCGAGCGTGAGCGCGTACACGTCCGACACGCCGCGCGCATAGCGGGCAGGCACGCTCATGTCCGCTTGGCGCACGAGGGGCAGCCGCGACTCGTGCACGCAGATCGTGAGCTCCGCGCGTGCCCACGCGATGGCGCGCGCCGTGAGCAGGAGCCGCTCGAGCTCCTCCGGCAGCTCATCGAGCGCGTGCCGCAAGAGCTCCTCATCCGAGTCGGCCTCGACGAGCCCCGGCCAGACGGCCGCGACGCACTCGGACGGCGTCCCCGCGCAGAGGCGACGCAAGCTCTCGGGATCGTGGTGTGCGTCGAGCCGCTGCCCGAGCCGCTCGAACGCCCCGGCGCCGCGCATCCGCCCGACCACGTCGAGCGCGTCGTGGGAGCGACCCCAGAGCACGGGAGACGACGAGTCGACGATCACCGCAGACAGCGCGCCGGTCGTCTCGGCGAGGGCGAGCAGCGCCTCGTCGAGCTGCGCCTGGGGCGAGATCCCGACATGCGAGCGGACCGGCTCGCGGAGGCCCCCTTCTTCGGCGTGCCGGCGCTCGATGAAGCCCTGAAACGCCTCGGCCATCGCCCCGAGGCGCTCGAGCCGCGCGGCGCGATCCGCGGGCTCGGCGTCGTAGGTGACGACGATGCGCCAGAGCCCGGGCGGCACCGTGACGTAGAGCACCTCGGGCGCAGAAGGGGGCGAGCCGCCGAGCTCGAGCCGAGCCTCGCGCGCGCCGACCTGATCCCGCGTGGCTTCGAGCAACCTGAGCAGCGCGTGGTCCTGGCCGAGGTGCCCCATCGAAGTTGCATCATGCCACGCCCCCGCGTGGGGCGTCACTCGGGGAGCGCGATCTCGCGCAGCTCGGTGCCGGCGGCGTAGGCGTAGCTCACATACGCGTCGAAGCCGAACACGAGGGCGCCGACGGGAGAAGTCGCCGTGATGCGATGCACGCCGTCGTTCTGCTGGCCGGGGCTCACGCTGCCGGTGTTCGGATCGACCGACGGGAAGCTGAGCTGGCAGCGGTACGTGAAGATCTCGGGGGGCTTGCCGCCGCGCTCTTCTTCGGTGAGGCCGTCCGTGGGCTCGACCACGCAGAGCTGCGGACCGAGCAGCTGCCCGTCGAGGCGGGGCTCCGCGCCCGCGGGCGCGACCACGACGACGAAGTCGAACGCGTACTTGTCGGGCGTGAGAAACACGTAGCTCTGCCGAAACTGCTCGCGCGGCGGCACGACGAGCAAGCTCGGATCGCCCCCGGGCAAGCCGCGCGGAACATTCGCGGCGTCCTGGCTCGCCATGATCTGCGCGACGTGGATGGGCCGGTCGCTCGTGGCGAGAAAATCCCGCTCGGCGCGCAGCTCGTGCCAGTCGCCCGGCGCCGAGAGCGAGATCGCGTTGTCCGGCGGCGGGAGCGTCGTCGTCACCGTCGTGATGCCGTTGTCGACCGCGATGAAGCGAAAATACTCGGGCTCCGCGACGACCGCGAGATCGCCGCCGGCTTCGCTCACGGCCAGCGTGCGCGCGGGGGAGCGGGCGAGGGCGAAAGATTTACCTGCGGTGCGCACCGGATCGAGCTGCTCCTCGAGGTGATCGGCGCAGCAGCGGCGCTCGATGAGCGAGTCGAAGCGCGGCGCGTCACTGGCCTCGCTGCCCGAGAAGACGGCGATCGGGCCGTCGGCTTCGATGCGCGTGCCGGTGAAGTCCGCGCCGAACGAGCCCATGCTCGGCGTCTCGAGGTTCACGACGTCGAAGGCGTCGATGACGAGCTCGAGCGTTCCCCCGCTCGGCGTCTCGGGGATGACGCCGCCGCCGAGGACCGCCGTCGAGGGGTGCACGCGCACGGTGGTCCCGTCTCTCGTGCCGACGACGGTGACGAACACGCGCAGGTTGATGGGATCGAGCGGGTTGAAGTTCGTGTTCGGATCGTCGGTGACGGCGATCGTCTGCGGCCAGCCCGCCACGACGTACGCGAGCGACACCGCGTCGCCGGCGTAGGTGAGCGCCTCGCGCGGCTTGAGCAGCGAGGCGTCGTTGGAGAACACGTTCGCGTTCTCGAGTGGGTTGAACTGGTAGGCGACGACCGGGAAATCGCTGTCGACGCGGTAGGCGTGCCGCGTGAGGGCGGTGTGCGTGCCGGTGTTGTATTCGCCGTCGGGGCTGCCGTCGACCTCGCGCGGACCGAGCTTGAACACGCGCAGGTTGAGCGGCGCGACCAACGCCTCGGCGACCAGCGTCTCCACGTGCTCGCCGCCCGGCTCGCCGTCGTCCTGATAGATCCTGATCGTCGCGGCGACGTCGGGCTGGGGGTTCGACACGACGACCGCGAACTGCTGCGCCTGCGCGTTGTGCGAGGCGTCGATCATCGCGTTGTCGAGATCGACCGCCCAGTACTCGCACCCGACGTTGCTCTTCCCCTCGGCGGCGCCGGTGCAGAGGTGGTGGCACGCGCCGCCGCGACAGGCGTGGCCGGTCGCGGTCTCGCAGATCGCGGCGACCGTCGAGTCGACCCCGTCGGCGTCGCAGATCCTGACCTCGTGACCGTCGCAGAACGACGCGCCCGGGGCGCACGCGACGCACTTGTCGAGCCCCTCGGCGCACACCTTCCCCTCGGCGGCGCAGTCGATGAGCACCGTCCACTGAAGCTCCCCGCCCGCGAGCTCGGTGCACACTTCGATCGCCGTCGTGCAGCGCGTCGCGCCGACCTCGCAGAGCGGCTTCGGCTTCGGCTCGGGCGCCGGCTCGGCCCACCGCAGCGTCGAGTCGAAGGTGCAGCTCGCGAGCAGCGAGAGCCCGTAGGCCGCGCCGAGCGCGCGCAGGGGCGACGACTTCATCGTCATCAAAGATACGAGTTGAAGAAATCGAGGGCGTACGCGCTCATGCCCTGCGGCCGCATCTGCCGGTAGGTGAGCTTGCCGTAGTCGAACTTGTCGACGCGTCCGCCGTAGACACCGATGACGAGCGGGCCAGGGATGAGCCCCGCGTCCTCGAAGCCGCTCAGCTCCGGGAGCGTGACGGCGTTGTTCGCCTTCGGCACGACGACGAGCCAGCGCACGACGCCGCCGCCCGTGCTCACCTCGTACACCGTGAGGTCCGGCGGGAAGCCGCCGCTCGGGTAGTTCGCGGCGAGGTGGCGGCCATCGAACTCGGCCGAGGGCTGCGGCGTCGCGAGCTCGGGGATCCGCACGAACCCGTCCACGAGCACCGGCACCGAGGCGCTCGTCGTGGCCACGCTCGCGACCACGCTGAGCGGCGCCGAGTACGACGGGCCCGTAACCGCCGACGCGCTCGAGACGTAGCGCATGCCGGTGAGCTCGGCGTCGAGCGGCGGCAGGCCGACGAACGGCACGTAGCCCGCGAGCGGCAAGAGCGGCGTCTTGTCGGCGGCCGGCAAGATGGCGTACTGCGTCTGCGCGACCTCGATGACGACGCGCGCGTGGAGGCGATCGGGCCCCTTCTTGCCGGACGCGGGCGGCTTCGGCTCGAGCTTCAGCGCCTGGTCGAGCGCGTGGGTCATCTTGATGTAGACGTATTTCGTCTCTTCGCCCGGCAAGATGGCGACGCCCTTGGTCGCGCCGAAGACGTACGCGGTAAACTCGCCGGTCGATTTCTTCATGAGGCCGGCGAGCGCGTACATCCCGATATTTCCGGGCGATCCGGTCATCGAGAAGCCGTAGCCGAAGTCGCCGGGGGAGGACTCGGTCACGGCGAGGGTCGGAGACGGCAGCTGGAAAGTGCGCGTGCGGTCGCGCGTCGCGAAGAGCACGTAGGCGATGCGCTCCTCGTCGTCGCTCTTCGGTGCGGGCACGTTGTTCCACTTGCCCTTGCCGAACTCGCCCTCCTCGGGCCACACGAGCTCGCCCGTGACGACGCCGGTCAAGGTGGGCTTGCCGCCGACGGGTGGCGGATCGCCCGAGCCCGCGCACGCCGGCACGAGCGTCGGATCGAGGTACACCGTGACGCTGTCGACCGGGACATCGACGAAGGTGATCGGCGCGTGGCACTTGGCGGTTACGGTGACCGTGACCGGCGACGTGAGGCTCGGATCCTTGAACAGCGCGACGCCGGTCGTGTCGGCCTGCTGGTAGAGCCCGGTCGCGAGATCGGTGCCGACGATGGCGTGTGCGCCGGCGATCGCGTCGCCCGAGTAGTTGTCGAACACGAGCACCTTGAGCGTGCCATTGAGGGATTTACCGCCGAGCCCGCCCTTGAAGCCGTCGGAGCTGTCCTCGTAGGTGTACGCGTCGAGCGCCGTCGTGGTGCCGCCGCTCGCGGTCACGCTGATCGACTTGGCGCCGGGCGTGCCCTTCGGCACCGTGCAAAGCAGCGAGTCCGGTCCGAGCACGGTGAGGCTCACGCACGGCTTCTGATCGACGCGCGCCTCGAGGCTCGGCTCTTTGTCCCACGCCGCGCCCGAGCCGAAGATCGTGATCGCGGTGCCGCCGGCGACCGGGCCCGTGCTCGGAGCGGCGTAGAGCGCGTCGAAGGTGTACGCGCCGGGCAGCGAGCGGCGCGTCGACTCGTCGTCGCCGTTCTGGGTCGTGACGTCCACGCTGCCGGGCGCGTGCGGCGGGGTCGTGAGCTGCACGCGGGCCGGATCGATGACGATGCGCTCGGTGACCTCGGTGTCGCCGAGCCACACGCGCACGTTCGGCTCGAAGCCGGCGCCGATCACGAGCGCGTGCTGTCCGCCATTGAAGGGACCGTTCGGCGGAGAGACGCCGAGCACCGCGTGGGGATCCGTCGTGCCGGCGCCGCTCGACGCCGGGCTGACAGCGCCGCTCGTCGCGCTCGTGGTCTCGAACAGCTCGCCGCCTGCGCCGCCGGTGCCGTCCGTCTCTCGGTGGATCCCCTCTGGCGCGGTCGCGATGCACGAGGCGTGCGCCGCGATCAGGGTCAAGAGCAGCCCCGGCACGAGCCCGCGTCGAAGCAGGCGCGCATGCAGGCGCGAGAGCAGGCCCGATCGAAGGGCACGGCCGCGTGTCATGGGGCGAGGATACGACGAAAGCGGGCCACGAGCATGCGCCGTCATGCGTCGTCGTGAGACCATGGGCCTCGGTCGTCGCGCGGCGAAGTTCCGGCGCCGTCGTTCGCTGCGGTGGACGAGAGCCCGAGCGCGAGCGAGAGGCGCAGGGCCGCGCTCTTACGATCGATCGTGCCGGCGGGGAGCGCGCCCGCCGTGGTCTGCCCGGCCGCGAAGCCGAGGGAAGCGGACGCCATCGCCGTGGCTCCCACGCACGACGGGCAGCCGAGCGGGCAGCCGCAGCGCGCGATCATCGCCACCGAGTCGCGCACCAGCTCCGAGGCTCGTTCGTAGATCCGCTCGGCGAGACCGACGCCGCACGGCACGTTGTCGAAGAGGTAGGCCGTGGCCGAGAAGGGCGCCGCTGCCGGGGGCGCGTGCTCGCGCTCGTGCTCGTTCGCCTGCTCGTGCTCGTGCTCGTGCTCGTTCGCGTGCGCGGGCGCGCCGCTGCTTCGCCCGTCTGCCGCGTCCTCGAGGGTGCGGCCGAGATCGCGCGGATCGACCATGAGCGCGAGCGTGCTCACGAGCTCGAGCGCGTGCGCGACGCCGACGAGACCCTCGACCGCGGTCGCTCGCCCGAGCTCCGCCATCACCGCCTCTGGGAGGGTGAGCCAGAAGCTCGTCGTGTGCATCTCGATCTCGGGCAGGCGCACGTCGCCGTAACCCGCGTTCTCGTGCGTGTGGTACTTGACCTTCTTGTAGCCGACGATCTTCTCGACGCGGCTCACCTCGCCGAAGCCGATCTGCGCGCGGCCGAACGCGCGGCTCGCGGAAGACTCGAGCACGCTCACCTTGTGGTGGCGCTCGGCGGTCGTGAAGTAGTCGGGCTTGACCTTGCGGACGAATGCCTTGTGGTTCGGGTAGTCGAGCCGCTCCACTTGGTACTGCTCGCCCTCGTGCTGATAGATGGCCTGCTCGTGCAGCATGCTCGGCGTCGAGTGCCAGTCGAGCTCGGCGAGCGTGCGGTCGTGCTCGACGTCGATGATGACGGTGTTGTCCCAGCCGACGCGGCGCAGGCTGACGTGGTTGGCGGGGAAGGAGTCGGCGGAGGCCCAGTGAAAGCGCTCGCGGCCCTTGTGCAGGACGCCGTGCTCGGCGAGGTAGCCGAGCGCGTCGCCGGTGTCGCCATCGCCGAGCGTCGCGAAGCGCTCGTGAAAGCGAAACGGCAGCTCGAACGCGGCGCATTTCAGGTGCTGCACGACGAGCTCCGAGTTCTCCGGATCGATGCGCGCTTCTTCGGCTTTGCTGTCGAGCAGGTGCTCGGTGTGCGCGGCGAGGTATTGATCGAGCGGCTGGCTGCAGGCGACGAGCACGGCGAGGCTCGTCTCGCCGCGGCGCCCTGCGCGCCCGAAGCGCTGCCACAGCTCCGCGACCGAGCCCGGGTAGCCCGCGCACACGACCGCGTCGAGCTCACCGATGTCGATGCCGAGCTCGAGCGCGTTGGTGGCGACGACGCCGAGCACCTCGCCCTTGCGGAGGCCGGCCTCGACCCGTCGGCGTGTGTCGGGGAGGTAGCCGCCACGGTAGGAGACGATCCCGTCGCGAATGCTCGGCGCGTCGCAGAAGCGATCGCGCAGGTACTTGACCAGGATCTCGACCGAGTTGCGCGACGGCCCGAACACCAGCGTGCGCACGTTCGCCTCGAGCAAGTCGCCCGCGAGCCGCACGGCGCACTTGAGGTAGCTCTGCCGCACGCCGAGCTCGCGGTTCACGACGGGCGGGTTGAAGACGAGCACGCGGCGAGCGGCCCGCTTTGCGGTCGTGTGCACCACGGCGGTGACGTCGCTCGGTACGACGCCGAGGAGGCGCGCGGCGTGCTCGGCGGGGTTGCCGATCGTGGCCGTGGCGGCGATGACCGTGGGGCTCGCGCCGTGAAAGCGCGCGACCCGCATCAGGCGAGCGAGGACCAGGGCCACGTTCGAGCCGAAGACGCCGCGATAGGTGTGCAGCTCGTCGACGACGACGTAGCGCAGGTTCTGAAAGAGGCGCGCCCAGCTCGCGTGCTGCGGGAGGATCCCCGCGTGGAGCATGTCGGGGTTCGTCATCACGAGCCGCGCGCTCTGGCGGGCTGCGCGTCGCGCGTCGCCGGGCGTGTCGCCGTCGAACACGATGGCGCCGACGCTGAGCCCCGCGTCCTCGGCGAGCGAGCGGACGCTGGCCTCTTGGTCGCGGCTCAAGGCCTTGGTCGGGTAGAGGTAGAGCGCCGTCGCGCCGGGATCGCGGGCGAGGGCGTCGAGGACGGGCAGGTGAAAGCACAGGCTCTTGCCGCTCGCCGTGGGGGTCGCGATGACCGTGTGCCGGCCCGCGCGCGCCGACGCCAGCGCCTCGAGCTGATGCAGATAGAGCGAGGTGATGCCGCGCTCCTCGAGGCCGCGGACGAGCCGCCCGTCGAGGTCCTTCGGGATGGGGCCCGTGGTGCCAGGCTCGCTCGGCAGCGTGCGATCCGCGACGAAGGAGGCCGCGACGCTCGGCGTGGACTGCCAGCGCGCGACGGCCGCGGCGATGCCGGTCGGGTGCTGCCAGGGCGGGGCGGGCATGGCGCGGCAGTATACGGATGTTTAGTGGTTCGGGGTGATGGAATTGCCGGCGCGCGCGGCGGTTCTACCTTTGCCGAATGGGGCACGATGGCGTAGAGAAGGGCGCTTTCCGAGCGACGAGCCGCACATGAGCGACACGACCGAGGCGAAGGAACCGGGCACATTGGATGGCGGCGACGAGCTCGCGCGGGCGGCGGCGGACGGGGTGACCGGCGCTCCTCGCGGTGACGCGGGCGACGAGCTCGCGCAGGTGGCCGCGCACGAGCTCGCGGCGCCCGAACCCGACGCTGGCGGTGACGCCGCGAGCGCACCTATGGCAGCGAGCGTGACGGACGAGCCCTTGCTCGCGAGCGCACCTATGGCAGCGAGCGTGACGGACGAGCCGTTGCTCGCGA
>SYFR01000107.1 GCA_005800325.1 Myxococcales bacterium
GGCCGCCGTGGACGAGCGCCGGCGTGCCCTCGAGCGTCTGCACCAGGTTCGGCATCAGCGCCTCGGTCAAGAGCGCCAGCATCGCGCCGGTGACCCCGATCTGCGCCGCCGTCACGGGCTCGCCCCCATAGGTGTAGCCGATGACGGTGCGGTCGATGCGAGCGCGCAGATCTTCCATGCCCTCGGCCAGGCACAGCATCGCCATCACCTCGCTCGCGGCCGTGATGTCGAACCCCGCCTCGCGTGGGACGCCCTGCGCGGCGCCGCCGAGGCCGATCACGATGTCTCGCAGCGAGCGGTCGTTCATGTCGATGACGCGGCGCCAGGTCACCCGCCGCGGATCGATGCGCAGGTCGTTGTCGAAATGGATTCGGTTGTCGATGGCCGCGGTCAGGAGATTGTGGGCGGCCGTCACCGCGTGGAGATCGCCGGTGAAGTGCAGGTTGATGCTCGCCATCGGCACGATCTGGCTCAGCCCGCCGCCGGTGGCGCCGCCCTTGACCCCCATGCACGGCCCAAGCGACGGCTCGCGCAGCGCGATGCATGACGACTGCCCGAGCCGACCGAGCGCCTGGCCGAGGCCGATGGTCGTGGTGGTCTTGCCTTCGCCCGCGCGCGTCGGAGTGATCGCCGTGACGAGCACGAGCTTGCTCTCGGGGCCACGGCGGTGCACGGCCTCGAACACGCCGAGCTCCACCTTGGCCTTGTCGCGCCCGTAGGGCAAAAGCAGCTCGCTCGGGATCCCGAGTCGCTCGGCGATCTCGTGGATCGGGCGCGGGCCGGTGCTGAGGGGAGCTTCGCCGGCTTGTAGCGTTGGCATGGGCGCCATCGTGCCACAGCGGCGCAGGCGGTGGAGCAGTACTGCGCGCGCGCGGGCTCGGGTGGCGTGCGGCGGCTACTCGGTGAGCTCGGCGACTCAGTAAGCTCGGCTACTCGGTGAGCTTGGCGGTGTTCGCGGCGTCGACGAGCTCGGCCCACAGCCGCGTGAAGTTTCGCTCGTCGATCCCGAGCAGCGTGGCCGACGGATCTTCGGCGAGCTCTTCGAGGCGCAGGGGGTCGGGCTCCGGGGCGCCGCGAAGGTCATGGGCGAGGCGGTCGGCGAGCCGCAGGGCAGCGACCATCACCGCGATGTCGCCGCCGGCGGCGAAGGCGCGCTCCGGCTGGTGATGCCACGCGACGACTTGCGGGAGCGGCTCGGGCACCTGCCATGTGCGCAGCACGTGCGCGCCGAGGACGGCGTGGTCGTAGCCGTAGAGCGCCCGCTCGCGCTCATGCACGGCGTCGCGGCGATCCGCGTAGTCGAGCAGCAGCTTCGGGTACGGATCTTCTCGGTCGCCGACGACCAGATCGGCGCTGACCTGGAGCATCAGCAATTTCCCGAGATCGTGGAGAATGCCGCACGTGAACAGCGTGTCGCGCTCGGGCAGGCGCAGCCGCTCCCCGAGCACGCGCGCGAGGGCAGCGACGGCGCTCGAGTGCGCGACCACGATGCCGCCCGCTTCTGACGCCCCACCGAAGCGATCGAGGATCTGCAGCGCGCTCGCCATCTGCGTAATCGCGCGCGCGCCCAGCAAGGTGACGGCGTGCTTCACGTTGCTGCAGCGCTGACGCAGGCCCACGGCCGCCGAGTTGACGCTTCGAAGCACGCGCGCCGAGAGCGCCGGGTCGCCCTCGATGAGCTTGGTGACCTCGCCGACGGAGAAATACACGTTCTGAATCGTCGCGAGCAGGCGCTGCACGGCAGGCGAGAACGGGCGCAAGCCGCTCATCTCCGCGACCATGGCGGCCAGTGAGCGCGCCGCCTCTTGCTCGGCCGGATCGGTGCCGAGCTCTCCGAACCAAAGATCCTCGCTCACGCGCATCGCCCCGAGGATTGCACCCGCCTCGGCGTGTCCGCAAGCGTCGCGCCGGGCATTTCGTTCGTCAGCGCGCTACCGTGGCGCTTCAGAGATTCGCCACCCCAGCAACCCAGGGCACTACTTCGTCGTGAACTGGTCGTCGCGGTCCGCGAACAGGATGTTGAAGGTCGTCAGCGAGCCGTAGCAGGCCGTGATGTACGACTGCAGCTGCACCTTCTCCTCGTCGGTCAGGACCTCGTGCGCGTTGATCTTCGCCTCGAGAACGCGGAGCTTGTCGCGGACCATCACGATCTTGTGGAAGAACGACTCCAGCGGGACGCGCTTCTCTTGCGTGTCCGCTGTGCCTGGGATCAAGACGAGCTCGCCATCTTGCCACCGCTTGCCGAGCGCGGGCCGGCTCACGCCGAGCTCTTCGGTCAACACCTCGCGCAACACGCGCCGAAATTCCTGGATGTCCATGTCGATGTCGATCTCCTGGGGCAGGTGCTGGTGTCCTGGGCCTACCGGCGACGTCGCGGACGTGCGCGAATCGACCGTATTGCGAGGCCCTTCGCGCTTCGTCATGCCATGCGATCGCCGCGGCTCGCCGGCGACGCGGGGGCGCAACTCGGCCGCCGCCGCGCCCTTCGGACGGTAACGTGAGCACGTCGCGTCGGCGCTCACCGGCGGCGCGTAGACCTCGAGCGCGCACTCGCCCGTGAGAGCCCCCGAATCGTCCTCGCGGACCTTCGTAAAGGCGGCGCACGAGCGGCAGCGGCGTTCGAGATCGCTCAACGGGCGGGAGCTTGGCACGGCGCGCGGCCTCCGCACAGCGCCGCGCGAAGCTCGCACCGGCCAAGAAGCGCGGCGCCTCTAGGAGACTGGTGTTCATCGGCGAGTCCGGCTCCCTCAACCCGCGCAGCGGAGCGCAGCGGGGGGGAGGGAGAAGTGACACCTCCGCTCGCCGACTAACACCAGTCGCCTAGCAGGAGGTGCCTTCGGCCCGTTGAGTTCAACGTGGCGCTCTCGTTCGCCGCCACGCTACGATGTGCCCGTGTTTCCTCTTACCGACAGTGGTCTTCGCGTTGCGCTTGCGGCCGGTGTCTCGGTGCTGACGTGGGCGGCGGCCGCCTCGGCGCAGGCGCCGTCACCGTATCCGCCGCAGCCCGCAGTTGTCGCGCCTCCGCTCGCGCCGGCGCCCGCCCCGCAGCCGATCTACGTCCAGGTCTACGGTGCGACGCCGCCGCCTCCGCAGCCGGTGGTGGTCGCGCCCCCGATGGCGCCGCAGCCTCTGCCTGTGGCCATGTTCCCCGAAATTCCCGAAAAAGCGCTGAAAAATTGGGAAGACGGTGATCCCATCCCGCCGGGGTACACGCCGGTGCAGCGCACGCGTCGCGGGCTCGTCATCGGCGGGGCGGTGACCTTCGGCACGCTCTACCTCATCAGCGTCCTCAGCGCCGCCATCCTGCAGGACACCGCGGACGAGCGGGGGACCTCGTCCGATGCGGGCGGCCTCTACGTGCCTGCCATCGGCCCGTTCATCGCCGCGGCCGCGGTCGACGACTCGGCGGTAGGCAGCACCTTCCTCGCGCTCGATGGCCTCGCGCAATCGGCAGGCATCGCCATGCTGATCGCCGGCATCGCCGCGCCGAAGACGATCCTGATCCGCGACATGGCCGCGCAGGTGAGCGTGACTCCGTCGCTGAGCGCCGGGTTTCAAGGCGTCGGTGTCACCGTCGCGTTCTGACGGTCTCGGGCTTGACGAGGGACGCGCTGCTCGCGCGTGCAGCCGTCGTCGTGGTGCAGGTGGACCGCGGCTGTGCGCGGGATTTCGGGAGCCGCCTCAAGTTCCTCGAGTCCCGGCCGTAATACACAGGTGAGGGCGACTCTACCCATCCCCACGGGGTCCCCGAATCCCATGCGAATACCCAGCAAAAAGAGCCACGAGCGCGCGGGGCAAGTCGATCATGCTGCCCCCGCCGCACCGAAGAAAAAGAACGATGCCACCGCGGGCACCGCCTCGAGCGCGGGCTCGGGGGCGTCGGCGACGGCGGCGGTGTCGGTGCAGGCGCGCAGCCTCGCCGCCGAGCACGGCATCGACAGCGCCAAGGTCGAGCAGCTGCGTGAGCTCATCAACACGGGCGCGTTCAAGATGGACTTCATGCGCATCGCCGAGCGCATCGTCCAGACCGGCGGCTGAGCCCGCGGCTCTCTCGATTCACGGTGCCGTCGAGCGCCGCGGCGCTCTCTATTCGCGCAGCCGTCGAGCTGCCGCGCGTCACGCCTTCGCGCTCGGGCGCTGTCGAAACTCCGTGTGCCACCGCGCGAGGTTCGGCCAGCGCGCGAGCTCGAGGTCCAGGCCCATCGAGTGCGCGAACCAGAGCGCCGAGTAGAGCGTGCAGTCGGCGATGCTCGGAGCCGCGCCGGCCACGAACGGGCTCTCGCCGATCCGCTGGTCGAGCACAAAGAGAGTCCGCTCGAGCTGCTTCTTCGCGTGCAACGCGGGCGCTTCGGCCTGCGGGATGGATCTCGCAAAGAACGGGTGCGTGTTCCACAGGATGACCGCCACGCGGAGCAGCACGCCGAGCTCCGCGATGCGCTCGAGCTCGCGGGTACGTAGGCGCTCGAGCGGGGTGCGCCCCAACATCGGCGGCTCGGGATGGAGCTCTTCGAGGTACTCGATGATCGCCAACGACTCGGTGACGTGCGTCCCATCGTCGAGCTCGAGCACCGGCAGGGCACCCAGCGGGTTCTTCGCCAAGAACTCGGGGCTGCGCGTCTCTCCGGCGACGAGGTTCACGTCGACCCGCGCGATGTCGATGCTCTTCTCGGCGAGGTACATGCGCACGCGCTTCGGGTTGGGCGCACCTTTGAAGTCGTAGAGCTTCATCGCGGCGACGGTAGTCCCTCGTTTCATTGGAATCGAGGAGCGAGCTCGATGGACTCGACGCAGTCGTGGCCCCTTGCCACGAGCGCCTCAGAAACGTCACTCGGCCAAGCGCGCGACCGCGCTGACGAGGGTCGGCCACGCGCCTTCCGGCAGGTCGTGTCCCATGCCCTCGATCATCAAGAGCCGCGCGGACGGGATCGCACGCGCCGTGTCGCGTCCGCCCTTGGCGCGCACGAGCGGATCCGCGGTGCCGTGCACCACGAGCGAAGGCACACGCACCCGCGCGAGGGCCTGCGTGCGCGAGCCGCTCGCGAGAATGGCCGCCAGGTGGCGCGCAAACCCTTGCGGGTAAAACGCGCGATCGTAGGCGCGTGCCGCTCGGTCGCGAAGGGAGGCCATGTCGAGCGCGAAGCCGGTGCTCCCGACCGTGCGGTAGAACTCTTCCGCGCGGGTGAGCGCCTCGTCGCGGCTCGCAGGCGCCTTGCCCAAGAGCACGCCGAGCGCGCGCGGCGAGGAGACGAGGTGCGCGAGATCGCCCGTGTGCGACATGACGCTCACGAGGCTCTTCATGCGGTGCGGATGCCGAATGGCGACCGACTGCGCGATCATTCCACCCATCGAGACACCGAGGACGTGCGCGCGGTCGATGCCGAGGCCGTCGCACAGCGCGACGACGTCGTCGGCCATGTCGAAGAGCGTGTACGGGGCGCGGATCGGAACCCGCAGCACGCGGCGCGCGAGCATGTCGGCGAGGGGCGGCGCGCGCGTTCCGTCGAGCTTCGTCGAGAGCCCGGAGTCGCGGTTGTCGAAGCAGATGACGCGAAACTTCGCGGCGGCGAGCGCATCGAGCAGCTCGTCGCGCCAATAGACGAGCTGCGCGCCGATGCCGTGGACGAGCACGAGGGGCTCGCCCGTGCCTCGCTCTTCGTAACAGAGCTCGATTCCGTTCGCGCTAACGAGGGGCATTCGTCTCGCCTGGTGTGGCGAATCAGAGAGCGTTCCGTAGCGCGATCGCGAGGTGGAGCCCGACGAGCTCCGTCCCGTGCGCCGCCTACCGGTGGTTGTGCAGGTCCTTGGGCTTCGGCGGTGGCGGCGCTTTCGCTGGGGTGGCGTGGTGCTGGCGCGGCGGCGGAGCTTGCCAGCGCGGCGGCGTGCCGGCCGGCGTCGATGTGCCGGCCGCAACCGCCGCTGTGGCCGTCGTGGCGGCGAGGGGCGCGCTCGTCGCAGAGGCAACGGCTGGCACATCGGCGCTGGCGGTGGCGGTCGGCTCTGCCGTCGGTGTCGCGCCGTTCGTGGCAGCGCTCCCGTCGGCCAACGCCGCAGCCGAAGCGGGCTCGGTCGAGCCGCCGCTCGAGAGCACGGCGCTCACCGCGGCGAGCGTGAGCGCGGCCACGGCGCCGCCGATGTAGAGCGCGAGCTTCGGGCGCGCCCGCGCCGGCATGACCTCGTCGAGCGTCGGCTGCTGCCAGCTCTGCCCGGTCTGGCCGCGCAGCGAGACGGCGGCGGTGGGCGCTGGCGGAGCAGGGAAAAGCTCCGTGCTCGATCCGACAGCGCTCGCCTTGCCCTGGCTCGCCGACGAGTTGCCGACCGGGGACGAGGGCGCTGGCGGCGGGAACTCGGGGAGGAGGGCGCGCGAGACGAGCGAGATCTCGGACTCGACCGCGCCTTGGTGGTCTTCGGTCGCTTGCAGCTGCTCGAACATGCGCACGAGGCGGGCCGCCTTCGCGACGCTGTCTTGGCTGCCGAAGGGTGCGATCGCTTCCGCGAAGCGGCCGACGTTGGCGAAGCGACCTTGCGGGTTCTTGATGAACGCGCGCGTGAGGATGGCGTCGAGCGCGGCAGGCGCGTCCGGGCGCCGGTCGTGCAGCGGACGCGAGGTCCCGTGCAGCACCTGCGTGCAGAGCATCGGCAGCGACTCTCCTTCGAATGGCGGATAGCCCGTGATGAGCTCGTACAAGATCGCGGCCAGGGCCCACTGATCGGTCGCGGGCCCGACGTCGCGAGTCGACAGCCACTGCTCGGGCGACATGTAGTCCGGCGTGCCCATCGACTGACCGGTGTTCGTGAGCGTGCGCTCGCGCTTGGCACCCTTGGCAGCAGCCACTTTGCTCAGCCCGAAGTCGAGCACCTTGATGTGCTTCAGCCCTTCGGGGCTCTTCGCGAGAAACAGGTTCTCGGGCTTGATGTCGCGATGGACGATGCCGCGCGCGTGGGCCTCTCCCACGGCCTCGCAGGCCTGCACGACGTAGTCGACCGCGTCGGCGATGGGGCTCCCTTGTCGCTCGGTGAGCAGCGCGGAGAGATCGTGCCCCTCCAGGAACTCCATCACCAGGAACGGCGCACCGTGCTCCCCCTTCGCGACGTCGAGCACGCGACAGACGTGCGGGCTCTTCAGCTTGAAGAGGACGCGCGCCTCGCGCTCGAACCGCGCGACGGCGTCCGCGTCTTTGGCGAGGCTCGGGAGCAGAAACTTGATGGCGACGCGCTCGTCGAGCTGCAGGTGCCACGCCTCGGCGACGAAGCCCATGCCGCCGCGACCGAGGATGCGCTCGATGCGGTACTTGTCGAGCAACACGTCGCCGGCACGGGCAACGGTCTCGAAGCTCTCGTCGATGGACGGTTCGCTCTGCGGCACGGGGACGATCGCACCCAAAAAAGGGGTAGGGACGAATCTAGCACGCTCATTTCCGCGGAGAATATTTCCTCGGCCGCGCGAGCTCGCCGCCAGGTGCTTGCCATGCATGCCAGGCGTGTCGCACGCGCTCGGACGCTCCCGACGGCGCGCTCCGGATGGCACCCCTCGTGCTCCTGATGGCGTTGCCGTTCTCCGGGGCTCGCGCCACAATCGCGGCGCACGATGGATGAGCGCCGAAGCCTCCCGAGCGCGACGAAGCACGTCTCGGTCGCGCGCGTGCCGGCGGCTTGGTATCCGCTCGCGTGGTCGCGCGAGCTCGCGGACCGGCCGCTCGCCCGAACGCTCTACGGGACGCCGCTCGTCGTCTTTCGGGGGGAGGGCGGAGCGCCCGCCGCGCTGCTCGACCGCTGCGCGCACCGCAACGTGCCGCTCTCGCTCGGCTGCACCGTCCGCGGCGGCATCGAGTGCGCCTACCACGGCTGGCAGTTCTCGCCGGCGGGGTGCGTGACGCACGTGCCAGGCCTCTGCGTGGCGCCGCCCGACAAGCGGCTCGTGCCGAGCTTCGCTACGCGCGAGAAGGATGGGCTCGTATTCGTCTACGGCGTGCCCGACGTGGTCCCGAGCTCCGAGCCGTATGCTCCTTCGCCGCTCGGCGCCGGCTACACCACGGTCACGCGCGCGGTCGACGCCCAGGGCTCGCTCCACGCCACGCTCGAGAACGCCCTCGACGTTCCGCACACCGCGTTCGTGCACCGCGGGCTCTTTCGCGGCGCGACCCCGCAGAAGCACCGCATCAAGGCCGTCGTCACGCGCAGCGCGGACCGGGTCGTCACCGAGTACGTCGGCGAGCCGCGCCCGAGCGGCCTCATCGGGCGCATCCTCTCGCCCTCGGGGGGCGTCGTCGTGCACCACGACCGCTTCATCATGCCGTCGATCGCCGAGGTCGAATACCGCATCGGCACGGAGAACCACATCCTCGTCACCGCCTATGGCCTGCCCGTCGACGACTTCGAGACGCGCCTCTTCGCGGTCGTGCGGTTCAAGCTGCGGCTCCCCGGCTGGCTCGTGCGCCCGCTGCTCGAGCCCATCGCCCTTCGCATCTTCGCGCAGGACGCGCGCATCCTCGCCGCGGAAACCGCCGCCATTGCCCGCTTCGACGGCGAGCACTTCATGTCGACCGAGCTCGATCTCATGGGCCCGCAGATGTGGACGCTCCTGCGCCGCGCCGAGCGAGGCACCGAGGTGGCAGCGGACGAGCCGCCTTTCGTGCGGGAGATCGAGCTCGAGGTGTGACCCGCCGCGCGACCC
>SYFR01000108.1 GCA_005800325.1 Myxococcales bacterium
CTGCGCGAGACGCGGCTGCGCGAGACGCGGCTGCGCGAGGCGCGGCTGCGCGAGACGCGGCTGCGCGAGACGCGGCTGCGCGAGACGCGGCTGCGCGAGGCGCGGCTGCGCGAGACGCGAGAGAGGGGAGAGCCGCGAGAGGGAAGGGCCGCACTCGCGTCGGCGGACGACCGACGCGCGGCGCACCCATCGCCTGCGGCCCTGGCTACGCGCTGAGGCGCTGGACAGGTGACGGAAGCCGAGCCATGGTGCGCCTGAGTTCTGCCATGGCGTTCATCATCACCGAGAACTGCACCGGCTGCACGGCGTGCATTCGCCGATGCCCAACCAACGCGATCACGGGCGAGCGCAAGCTGCTCCACGTGATCGATCCCGAGCTCTGCATCGACTGCGGCGCGTGCGGTGTCGTGTGCCCGGACGAGGCGATCTTCGACAACCTCGGCAACCTCTGCGACAACCTGAAGCCCGCGCAACGGCCGCTCGCCTACGTCGATTTGCAGTCGTGCGTCGGCTGTGAATGGTGCGTCTGGGCGTGCCCGTTCGACGCGCTCGAGATGGTCAAGCTGGTCGACGGTCACCACTTCGAGATCGCCCAGGTCATCACGAAGAAGTGCGTGGGATGCACGCTGTGCGAGCTCGACTGCCCGTACGACGCCATTCACATCTACCGCGCGGACGGCGACGTCACCGCGGCGCAAATCGAGCGCAACGCGCAATTCCGCGAAGAGCTCGGCCTCGTCGCCGAGAGCGCGGCGGCCGAAGGCGACGAAGAGCAAGCGGCGTGATGCCCGGCGAGCCGGTCGCGCCCGAGGCTTTGCCCCAGACTGAGCCCCAGACCGCGCCCGAGCCGCAGACTAGGCCCGAGACTGGGTCTGGGCCCCCGACAGGGCCCGACACAGGGCCCGACACAGGGCCCCACACAGGGCCCGACACAGGGCCCCACACAGGGCCCGACACAGGGCCCCAGACCCGCGCCGGCTGGCCTGCCTTCGCGCGACGTTATCCGAACGACGCGGAGCTCGCGCGACTCGTCGCGGCCTTCGCGCGGGGCAACTTCGCGCTGGTACGACGCGAGGCCGTGCCCCTCGCCGAGCGCGCAGAGAGCCGCGAGGTCGCAGCGGCGGCGCGCGAGCTTCGGGGCCGCATCGAGCCGAGCCACCTCGCAAGCTATCTGCTCGCGCTCGGCGTGGCGCTCATGCTCTTTCTGTATTTCTTCTACGCGCGGCTCCGCGGATGACGGCTCACTGCCAAGCTGCATGACCCTCGTCACGGACTTCTCGACGCGGCTCTGCTAGGAGAGGCGGCGTGACTGGCCGCCGCATGACCTATTGGGACTACATCCGCGTCGAGGACCTGTTGGCCCTCCAGACCGGAGTCGTCCCCGCGGTGGCGAGCGGCGACGCTGGTCCCCTCGCTGGTCCGGGCGCTCCGAGCAACGACGAGGTGCTCTTCATCGTCGCCCACCAGGTGTCCGAGCTCTGGTTCAAGATCATCCTCGGCGAGCTCGAGAGCGTGCGCTCGCTCTTCCTTCGCAACCCGGTGCCCGACGACGCGCTCGCCTCCGCGGTGCGCTCGCTGCGCCGCGCCGCCACAATCTTCGAGGTGGCCACGCATCATTGGCGTGTGGTCGAGACGCTCACGACGCGCGACTATCTCGCGTTTCGCGACCAGCTCATCGGCGCGAGCGGCTTCCAGTCCGCGCAGGTCCGGCAGATCGAGATCCTCCTCGGCCTCGATGACAACAAGCGCCTCGCGTGTGCTGGCGAGGGCAGCTACAAGGCCGTCCTCCGCGGCGACGACGGTGGCACGTCGCCGGCCCTCGCCCGAGTCGAACGGCAGCTCGCCTCGGGCCCGAGCCTGCGGCACGCGCTCCACGAGTGGCTCGCGCGCACGCCCATCGACGGCTCCTCCGATCCGAGTCACGTCACTGCCTACGTCGCGCAGTTTCTCGCCGCCCACGAGAAGCAGGCGCGCACGCTCTTCGAGGCGACCCGCAAGCAAGCCGACGCCACGATGGACGAGGGCGTGCTCGAGCAGCGCTACCAGCGCGACATCGACAACACGCGCTTGTTCCTGATGGGCGAAGATCTCGGCGACCTCGAGGCCGGCGAGCAGGCGCGCCGCCGTCACGCCCGCGCCGCGCTCGTCTTCATCGAGAGCCACCGCGAGCTGCCGCGCCTGGCCTGGCCGCGCGAGGTCATCGAAGCGGCGATCGCGCTCGAGCAGTCGATGATCATCTGGCGCCAGCGCCACGCGCGCATGGTCGAGCGCGTGATCGGCCGGCGCCCGGGCACCGGCGGGTCGGGGGGCGTCGACTACCTCGACGCGACCGCTCTCCGTTACCGCATCTTCGACGATTTGTGGGCCGTGCGGACGATCCTGCTCCGCAGCCAGCTCGTGCCGAGCCTCGAGCACGCCGCGGATTACCGCTTTCGCGTCGAGGACTAGTACACCGCGTCCATCCCAGTTGCCGGCGGGTCGATGACCCATGAGCACCCGACGAGAGCCGCCTTGCTAACGAAGCTCCGAAGTCACTTCCTGCGAATCGACGCCCGCTCGCTCGGCCTCTTTCGCATCGGCCTCGGCCTGACGCTCGTCTGCGATCTCTTCGCGCGTTGGCGCTGGCTCGTCGCCTTCTATTCGAACGACGGCGTCCTGCCGAATCACAACCACCTCTTTCAGGTGCGCGAGCAGGGCCGGATCTGGAGCGTCTACCACTCGTTCTCGAGCGTCGACGAGGCCACGACGGCGTTCGTGCTCACGCTCCTCGCCTTCTCGTGTTTCTTGATTGGCTGGCACACGCGCGTCTTCGCCGTCGTGAGCACCGTCCTCTTCGTCGCGCTCGAGGGCAGAAACTCCCTCTTCGGCGACGTCGGCAGCTCGCTCACCATCGCGCTGCTCTTGCCGAGCCTCTTCTTGCCGCTCGGCTCGCGCTTCTCGGTCGACAGCCTGCGGGCCTCCTTCGCCGTGCGTGACGAGAGGACGCCCGACGAGCTCAACGATCGCCGAGCGCTCTCCGTGCACATGCCGCGCCCGTCGCTCGCGGCCCTCACGATCCTGCTCACCCTCGGCCTCGTGGTCTTGTGGGCCGGGCTCATGCAGCACGGCGCGACATGGAAGAGCGGCGATGCCCTCTATTACGCGATGCACACCGACAGCGTCGCGAGCCGCCTCGGCCTTCGCCTGCGCGAGCACGCCGCGGTCCTGCGACCGTGGACGCACGGCTTCAGGCTCGCCGAGCTCGCGGTCTTGCCGCTCGCGCTCGTGCCCTTCTTTCGGCGCTACACGCGCGGGCTCGCGATGCTTTGCCTCGGCTTCGTAGGTCTCACGCTCACGCTGTGCTTCGACCTCGGCACGCTCGGGCCGACCTTGCTCGCGTCCGTGGCCCTGCTCGCGCCGAGCGAGCTGTGGGATCGCGCGCGGCACGGGACCCGCCCCTTGCGGCTCATCTACGACGACAGCTGCGGCATTTGCCTCTGGCTCGCGCGCCTGCTCGCGCGGCTCGACCTTCGACGCAACGTCACCTTCATCCCAAGCTCGTCCGAGGAACTTCCCACCGGCGTCGAGCGCGAGACGGTGGAGCGCTCGATGGTGGCGCTCGACGTGAATGGCCGCGCCCACACCGACGCCCAGGCCGTAGCGCAGGTGCTCTTCGCGCTTCCGCTCGGCGCGCCGCTCGGCCTCCTCGTCTCGCTGCCCGGCGTTCGCTCCCTCGTGGCGCGCGGCTATTACCGCGTGGCGTCCAATCGCGTGAAGCTCAGCGTTGCCTGCGGGCTCGGCAGTTGCGGGCTCACCGGACCTGCGTCCGCCACCGGCGAGACGAAGCAGCGTGACGCGAGCCGCGCGACCCGCCTCGGCACGAGCGTCGTCGTCGCGCTCGAGTCCGGCGCCGTCGCCTTCCTGTTCCTCGCGTTCCTCGCGCACTCGGAGCGCACCGGCTCCACGGTCGTGCCCCTGCGCTTGGGCAGCAAGGCCGCGCTCGCCTCGGCCGCGAGCTGGGCGCGGCTCGATGCGCCGTGGGGTTTCTTCGCGCCCGAGCCGCCGCTCCACAACGCCGCGCTCGTCATCGAGGCCGAGACCCGCGAGGGCAGCGTCTACGACGTCCTCACCGGCAAGAGCCCCGACCTCGACCTGACCGATCCGGCACAGCATCGCCTCGGCACGCAGTGGGCGACCTTCACCGCGCACGTGCAGCGGGACGAGCACTCGTCCTACCGCCAAGAGCTTCGTCGCTATCTCATGCGCGGCGGCGTCCCGGGCGACTCCGGCAAGCCCCCGGTGTCCATCTCGAAGCTCAAGGCATGGTGGGTCAAGGCGCCCATTCCGGCGCCCGGCGCCGCGCGCGAAGGAGAGGTCGAGCGCACGGACATTCTCGACGCAAGCTCGCTCCGCCCGAGCCCGGCGGCCGACGAGAGCGCCCGCGGCCTGCCCCGCCTCAAGCCCGACCTGCGGCAGCTTCGGTAGCGCGCGATGGCCGCCTCCGAGCGCCGAGACGCCCGAGCCGCCCCGGCAACCGACGAGGCTCCCGCAAGAGAGGCCGCAAGAGGTGCCGCAAGAGACGCCGCTCCTCCCGCGTCCTCCTGGCGCCGCCGCGCACGCTGGCTCCGCGACCACTACGGTGTCGCCGATCCACGGACGCTCGGGCTCGCGCGCATCGTCGTGGGGCTCTTGCTCGCCGCAGACTGCATCCGCCACTGGTCGGTCGCGCGCGTCTACTATTCGAACGACGGCGTCCTCACCAATCACTTCCACCTCTACCGGCCGAGCGGCGAGTTCAACTTCTCACTGTTTCATGCCTTCTCGTCGCCCGCCGAGGTGAACGTCGCCTTCGCGCTCGCGCTCACTTGCCACCTGCTGTTTGCCATTGGCTACCGCGCGCGCCTCTTTGCCATTCTCTCGTCGGTCTGGGTCGCGAGCCTCGACAACCGACTCGTCATGGTCGAAAACGGCGGCTACGTCGTCGTCAATCTGCTCATCTTCTGGCTCTGCTTTCTGCCGACGGGGCAGCGCTTCGGCGTCGACAGCCTTCGTCGCTCGTGGGCGGAGCGCCGCGAGCGCTCCATCGCCGACCTCGACGCGCCGCTCGCGTCCGCCTGGCTCACGGAGCCGCGCACGTCGCTCGCCGCCTTCGCGCTGATTGCCAATCTCCTTGTCATTTACGTCTTCAACCTCGTCAACAAATACGGCGACACCTGGCGCACCGGCGCCACGGTCCACTACGTCCTGCACCTCGACCGGATGGTGACCGGGCTCGCCGTCTTCCTGCGCGAGCACACGCCGTACGTCGTCACGCAGGTCATGACCTGGCTCGTCCTCGTGGTCGAGGCGCTGCTCGTCGTGACCATCGCCTGGCCGCGGCGCCGGCTCATCGCCCGCCCGCTCGCGATGGCGCTCATGTTCGGCCTGCACGGGACCTTCGGCGTCATGATGCGCCTCGGCCCCTTCAGCTGGTTTCTCATCGGCTGGTCGACGCTGCTCCTCACGCACGAGCACTGGGCGTGGCTCGAGGCGAGGCACCGCGAGCGCGTCGGACGCCTCGTCGTCCTGCTCCCGCCCGACAGCGCCCTCGGGCTCCTCTTCGGCCGCGTGCTGCGCCGCCTCGACACGCCCGGGTGCCTCCGCGTCGAGGCCCTCCAGCCGGCGCTGCTCGACGGCCGCGAGCTGCCCTATCCACGAGCGGGCTCTCTGCTCGCGGTGAAGCTCGCACGAGGTCCGCAAGCGGCCGCCGAGACTGTGGCGGTGAGTGCGGCCGAGGCTTCGGGCGCGAGCGCGGTCCTCGTCGGTCCCGCTGCCTTTCTCGCGGTCCTCGGCGCGCTCCCGCTCGGCAACCTCGCCGCGTGGGTCCTTCGCGTCGCGCTGCTCGGTCTGCACGGCGCCGCCTTCCGGCTCGTCGAGTCGCGCGCCGAGGCGATCGCGCGCTTCTTCGGTCTCCCGTCGCCGCTCGCTGACGCCCCGCCGGCCGACGCCCCGCC
>SYFR01000109.1 GCA_005800325.1 Myxococcales bacterium
CATGATGTTGCCCTTGTGCACCAAGGTGACGCTCTTTCGCTGGTAGCGCAGGGCGTGTTCGATCGCGGCGCGCACCAGCCGCTCGGTCCCTTCGCGGCTGACCGGCTTGATGCCGATGCCGCTCGTGGCGGGGAAGCGGATCTTGTTCACGCCCATCTCGGTCTGGAGAAACCGGATGACCTTCTGCGCCTCGGGGCTCTCGGCGGACCACTCGATGCCCGCGTAGATGTCCTCGGTGTTCTCGCGATAGATCACCATGTCGACGGCGCCCGGATCCTTCACGGGCGACGGCACGCCGCGGTACCAGCGCACCGGGCGCAGGCACACGTAGAGGTCGAGCAGCTGGCGCAGGGCGACGTTCAGCGAGCGGATGCCCTTGCCGACCGGCGTCGTGAGCGGTCCCTTGATGCCGACGAGGTGCTCGCGGAAAGACTCGACCGTCGCTTGCGGCAGCCAGTCCCCGGTCTCCCTGAAGGCCTTCTCGCCGGCGAGGACCTCGCGCCAGGCGATCTTTCGGTCGCCGCCGTAGGCCTTCTCGACCGCAGCGTCCATGATGCGAACGCTGGCTCGCCAGATGTCCGGCCCGGTGCCATCACCCTCGATGAACGGGATGATCGGATGGTTCGGCACCGAGAGCGTGCCCGACGTCGACATCGTGATGGGAGTGCCTGCGCTCGACATGGCGCGAGGCCGTAACAAGGATCCGAAGCGCGGGCAACTCCGCCGGAACGGTGCCGGCGGAACGGCTTCAGTCGGCGTCAGTCGTCGTCGCCGTCCTTGTCGTCCTCGTCGTCGCCCTCGTCCTCGTCGAGATCGTCGTCCGCGTCGTCGTCCGCGTCCTCGTCCTCGTCCTCGTCGTCCTTGTCGTCCTCGTCCTCGTCGTCGCTCTCGCTGGCGCCGGCGCTCGACGGAAATTTCACGTCGATGCCGTTGTCGCGGAGCTGCGTCTCGAGCAGCTCGAGCAGCTCGTCGACGTCGTCGCCACTCCACTCATCGAGGATTTCGTCGAGGAGCGACGCGAAATCTTCGCCGCCGATGATCTGCTCGATCGCCTCGACCTGATCATCGGAGAACGCCTCGAGGATGTCCTCCTTGAGCGCGTCGGTGTCGCCCTCGTCGATCGCATCCGCTGCCGATTGTCGGATCGCCTTCACGGCGCGCTTGTCGAGATTAATCTCCATCATATGCAACCCGTTCGAGGCCCCCTCGATACGAGGCGACGCCGTCGCCGTCAAGTTACGTGTGCGTGTCGCGGTACGCGCGCGGCAGGCGCAGCCGCAGCGACCGTGACGCTGCTCGCAACGGCAGGTGCCGGTGCCGAAGCCGAAGCGCGCGCGCGGCCGAAGCCACCGCCGCTCTACGTCGAGTACGCGAGCTACGGCGCCGCCTTCAGCGCTGACATGCTCGCGCATCCAGGCGCAGGTTGTCCGAAGACGATGCCATGCATCTACGGCGGTGGCGGCGGGCTCGCGCTGCGTGGAGGGTTTCATTGGCCGAGCCCGTGGTACCTGGGCGGCGCATATCAGGTGGCGACCACCGACTCGGCCAACCTGTATCGGCTGGCCACGCTTCAGCAGCTGCGCGTCGAGATCCGCTACTCGCTCGACATGGGCTTTCGCACGGTGCCCTACGCGACGTGGGGACTCGGCGGCGTCGTCTACGGCGACGAGTGGGGCGTCGAGACGGGCGGGGGGAGCGCGTTCGCTGGCGGTGGGCTCGAGTTCCAGCTCTCGCGGGTCGCGCTGTTGGGCGTGGGCGCGCGCTACCAGCCGACGGTGTTCGCAGGCTTCGTCGACACGGCGGGCTTCGACCGGCCGCCGGGCGTCGCGCACTTCGTCGCCCTCGAGCTCGAGCTCCAGATCCGCACCGAGGTCTCGGGAAGGTAACGTTGGCGCAATGCGGCTCGCGCGGGGCGCGGACCATTCTCCCGGCGACCGCTGACCTTCGGCCTGGTAAGCAGCGGAATTTCTTGACGCCCCGTGACGTGCGCGCTCACCTCGGGGCCCGTGGTTTTTTGTGAAAGTTGCGGCGCCCACAACGACGACAAACTGACATTTTGTCGTGAATGTGGAGAGCGGCTGCCGAAGGCGCGGACCGTGCCCCGCACGCCGGCCACCGGGAGCTCGCTCCCGACGGAGCGCTCGACGATTCAGGGGTCGGCGCCAGCGGAGCCGCTGGTCAAGAAGCGGGACGAGCTGACGATCGACGCGGACGCCATCGTACCGTCGGCCCGTCGTTCGCGCCCCTCGGCTCCGCCGCTGTTCCTCGCCCGCTCGAAGGCAACGTCGCGACCGGTCGCGCAGCCGGCGATTCATTCGGGACGAAACGAGGGTGTTCAGGGCGAGCTCTCGCTGCGCGGCGAGGCGCCGGACCGCGCCGTGCGCGCGGAGTCGGAGCCCCCGAGCGAGCGAGCCGACTCCGTCCCGCTCGAGCCACGCGCGGCGGTCGTGGACCGCGCCCGCTGCGACGGCTGCGGCGTGCTCAGTCCGGCGGAGTTTCGCTTCTGCGTAGGCTGTGGCGCGGCGCGACCGCAGGACGGTGCGCCCGTGCGTCCGGCGCGCGACGGCGGCGGCGTCCTCAAGGGCCGACGGTCCGCGCGACCGCCGCGCGTAACGTTCGAGCGCGAGCCCGCCCTGACGCCGCAGCGCGTAGTCACCATCGACGAGAGCGCGCCGCCCGAGCCGGTGACCACGATTTGCGCGCGCTGCAACGGTACGTGCGCCGCGGACGAAGCCTATTGCAAGTACTGCGGGTCGTCGCTGCGGAATCCGGCCAAGCCCGAGACTCGCGCTGAGCCGACCGTTGCCCCCCCGGGAAGAGACCGCGGCCTGCGCGAACCCGCACGCAAGCCGGTCGCAGCGCCGGTCGCAGCGCCGGTCGCAGCGCCGGTCGCAGCGCCGGTCGCAGCGCCGGTCGTCGCGCCCGTCGTCGCACCCGTCGTCGCACCCGCCATTGCACCGATCGTCGAGCCGCGCCCACGACGAATCACGCCGCAGCGCGCCGCTTGGGCCGTGCCGGAACGCGACGAGCCCACCGGGAGGCTGGTCATCATCGTCGAGGACGGCAGCGAGGGCACGGTCGTCGAGCTGCGCGGGCGACAGCTCGACATCGGCAGCGCCGAGGGCGACGTCGTCCTCGCGGACGATCGCTACCTGTCGCCGCGCCACGCCCGATTTTTCCGCGAAAACGATGCATGGCACCTGCGCGACCTCGACTCGCTCAACGGCGTGTACGTGAGGCTCAAGAAGCCGGTCCAGGTGCAGAATAGGGACCTGATGCTCGTCGGGCTCGAGGTGTTGGAATTTCAGGCAGTGCAGCACGCCGAGCAAGGGCTCGGTCACGCACTGGAGCGGGGCGTGCTGCTGTTCGGCTCGCCGGCGTCGCCCACGCGAGCGCGGCTGTGCCAGCGCACCGTCGAGGGGATCACGCGCGACGTGTACCATCTGCACGGAGCCGAGACGATTCTCGGACGCGAGAACGGCGATATCGTGTTCACCTCGGATCCGTTCATGTCGCGCAGGCACGCATCGATCACCTGGGACGCAGCACGCGAGGCGTACGTTCTCGCCGATCTGAACTCGTCGAACGGGACTTTTCTCGCGGTTCGCGACGACGTCCGGCTCGAGCACGGCGATCAGATCCGCATCGGCCAGCATCTGTTTCGTTTCGACGTGCCGGCGACCGCGCGTGGGGGGCGTTAGCAACGCAAGTCGGATGACCGGAATCGCATCGGAAAACCCGCCAGCCAACCCCCAGACGGCGGCTGACGTTGGTGGGGAGCAACACGGCCACGGCGGCGACGTCGAGGTGCACGTCGCGCTCCCGTCGCCAGCGGACGCTGCGCCGGGCGACGGCGTGAGCGCGGGCCTCGACGAGAGCGCCGGCGAAGGCGTGAGCGCGGGCCTCGACGAGAGCGCAAGCAACGGCGTCGCAGACCAAGCGCCCGACGCGTCGGCAAGCCTCCCGATCGCGCCGCTCCCGATCGAAGTGCGGCTGTTCGGCCGCACCGACGTCGGGCAGGTGCGCGAACACAATGAGGACAATTTCCTCATCGCCGATCTCGACAAGAGCGTTCGCATCGCGGGCGAAGGCGAGCAGATCCTCAAGGTGGGCGCCGGCGGCCTCGTGCTCGCGGTGTGCGACGGCATGGGCGGCGCCGCGGCCGGCGAGGTCGCAAGCCAGCTCGCGACCGACGTCGTGTACGAACGGATGCAGGGCGCCGCCGGCCACCAGGTGCGCGATCGCCTCGCGGTGGACCTCATCCGCGCGCTCGAGGACGCGGGGATGAGGATCCTCGCGGAGGCCAACAAGAACCGCGCGTGCCGGGGGATGGGCACGACCGCGACGGTCGCCGCCTTGGTCGACGACCACCTCTTGCTCGGACAGGTCGGCGACAGTCGCGCGTACGTCCTTCGTGGCGATCGGCTCGTGCAGGTCACACGCGACCAGTCGCTCGTCAATCAGCTCATCGAGGCGGGACAGCTCTCGGAAGAAGACGCCGAGAACTTCGAGCACAGCAACATCATCCTCCAGGCGCTCGGGACGGCCGACACGGTGCAGGTCGATCTCACCTACGTGCAGCTGCGGCGCGGCGACGTCTTGATGATGTGCTCGGACGGGCTGAGCGGCATGCTGCGCGACGCCGAAATCCGAGAGACGCTGCTCGAGGTGGAGAGCCCACAAGAGGCGTGCCGCGTGCTGATCGCCGATGCCAACCGCGCCGGTGGCCACGACAACATCACCGTCATCACCGCGGTCTTCGACGGAGAAGCGCTGAGCGAAGCGACGGAGAGCGACCGGCTCGCACTCAAGTACCTGAAGTACGCATTGCCCGAGCCCGCGCAGGGCCGCCGCGACTCGCGCGAGCTCGGCGTACGCCGACGGCGCAACGACGAGTCCCCGACGATCGAGATCGTGGGGGAATACGAGCTCGACGCCGACGTCTCGATCGAGGATCTGCTCACCGCGCGCAGCAAGGGGCCGGGCGATGCGACACCGACGTCGCGGCTGCTCATGGCGGTGCTCGTGCTCGCCCTTCTGGCCGTCGGCTGGTTCATGCTCAAGAAGTGAAGTATGGGGCGGGGAACTCCGAGCCAATGACGGCCTCGGCGGCCCTTCGTCGTGACGGGCGCCCGTGCTCCTCTCCATCGCAATTCGCCGCCTCCTCTGGGCAATCCCGAGCACGCTCGGGATCACGCTGATCGCGTTTCTCGCGCTGGCGCAGCTACCCGCGTCAAGGACGAGCGCGAACACCGCGCGCGAGAGCGAGGCGCGGAGCCTTCCGCTTTTTTTCAACCCGGATCCCGAGGATTTGCGAGTGCGCGTGAAGCGCGCGACGGACGCGCTGCTCGGTTCGAGCGAGGGGAGCGCGGAAGAGGAGGCGGCGCGACAGAGCCTCGTGGCGCTGGGCGGCGCGGCTCTTCCGTTGCTCCTGCCGGCCCTCGACGCACTGACCCCGCAAGCTCGCAGCCGCGTCGCGTCGGCGCTTTTGGGGCTCGCCGAGCGGATGCGCCTCCCTGGCTCCGAGCGAGCCCGCGCTCGGAACGAGGCGGTGCGGTTCTGGCTTCAGTTCTGGGAAACTCGCGGCGACGATTTTCGCATCGGCACCGCGCGAAGCCGTGCGCGCCGCCTCGCGCAATACGGCACCGAAGCGCGAATCAAGGAGCTCTTCGAGCTGGACACGTTCGCGTTGCCCGCGCTCATCGAGCTCCTGCCGCGCAGGGTCTCCGCACACGACCTCGGAGCCGCGCGTTCGCTCGTCGGTGTCCTGGCACATGTAACGGAGCAGGACGATCGCATCGGCGGAACCGCTTCGGTCGACGAGGCGCAGGCATGCCTCGAGCGCTGGCGCGCTTGGTGGATCGACGCGCAGCTCGGATTCGTCGCGCTGCGCGGCTACGACCGGATCGGCGCCTCCGCGCTCGAGACTCGCTTCGGGCGGTGGGCGGTGCGTGCCATCGCCGTCGACGTGCTCAGCGAGGAGGCGCGACGCCAGCGTATCGACGGGCTCGCCGGCCCCGCTCGCGGGACGGTCACGCTCCTCGCCCTCGGCTGGCTCTTGTCGAGCGCGGGCGCGCTGGCCCTCGGCGGATGGCGGGCGATGCGGCGCGGCTCCAAGCTCGAACGAGCCGCAGCCTCCCTGACGCTCGCGCCTTACGCGGCGACGCTCGTCGTCACAGGTGCAGTGCTCGTTGCGTTGGGGACACCGCTCGTCGGGCCTACCGTGGCAGCGAGCGTCGCGCTCGCGCTCTGTCTCTTGCCGCGCGGCGCCGGAAGCCTCACGACGGCGATCGGGAGCGCGCTCGGAGAAGAGAGCGCGGCCGCGGCGATCGCGCGCGGACGGAGCAGGCTCGGGGCGGCACGGGTCCACGGCATGCGCGCGGCGGCCGTGCAGCACGTGGCAGCGAGCACGCTCGCGCTGCCGACCGCGCTCTCGGCGTGCTTCGTGCTCGAGCGGCTCTTCGGCCTCGACGGCCTCGGCACGCCGCTCGTCGACGCCGTGACACGCGGTGACGTGGGGCTTCCCATGGCGCTGCTCATCGCGACCGCCGCGTACTCGACGCTCGCAACGGCTGCGGCGGATGTGGCGGCGTGCTTGCTGGATCCGCGGCTCCTCCCCGCCCTCACGCGCGTCGGGAGGCGCGTATGAATCACGCCGAGCGCGCGCGCGTCCGCCTCGCCGGATCGCGACCCGCGCGGCTCGCGGCTCTCTGGCTCGCGTGCATCGCCTTCGTCGCGCTCTTCGCGGAGCTCTTCGCGTCCGAAGCTCCGATCGTCGCCATCGGGCCGCGCGGCGCGAGCGCATTCGCCGCGGTCACGAGCGCGGCCGAGTATGCGACGCTCTCGCGGGACGCCGTCCTTGCGCGGCACGCGCGGGATTTCGCGGTATGGCCCGTCTGGAAGAGCGGGCCACAGCGACGCTCGGAGGTCGGACCCGACGCGCCGCCGTCGGTGGTGCACCCGCTCGGCACCGACACCCATGGGCGTGACGTCCTCGCCATCGTGGTTCATGGCGCGCGAGGCGTCACGGGTCCGCTGCTCGTCGGCCTCTTCTTCGCGACGGCGCTCGGCGTGGCGCTCGGCACGGTCGCTGGCACGCGGGGGGGCGTCTTCGAGGCGCTCGTCTTGCGGTGCGCCGAGCTTTGCGCGGCGGTGCCGACGGTGCTCGTGGCGGCCGTCGTCGCGGCGCTCGCCCCGCATCGAACCGGAACGGCGCTCGTGGTCGCGATCGCCCTCGTGCGCTGGGCCGAGGTCGCGCGGGTCGTGCGCTACGAGAGCATCCGGCTCGCGACCTCGAACGTCGGCATGGCGGCGCGCGCGCTTGGATGCACGGAGCTGCAGATCGCCCGGCGGCACCTCTTGCCGCGTGTGCTCCCAGCGCTCGTCGTCGAGACGGCGGGCGCGCTGCCGGCGCTCGTCTGGACGGAAGCCGCGGTCTCGTTTCTCGGGATCGACGTCTCTGCCTCCTGGGGCTCGCTCATCGCCGATGCCTTCACGCGTGGCGGCTCTACGTCGGGTGCGGCGTGCGCGGTCGTGCTCGTGATCCTCACCGCCAGCGCCGCGACGCTCCTCGCCGAGAGCGTGCGCGATGCTCTCTCACCGAAGCGGTGACGCCACTCGAACGCGTGACTAAGGTGGGATCGATGGACCGCGTCTCCGATGTCTTTCGCCAAGCAATGACCGTCGCGAAGGACGACATCGACCGGCTCGGCCACGCCTCGAACGTGGCCTACGTGCGCTGGATCCAAGATCTCGCGCGCGCCCACTCGGAGCACGTGGGGCTCGGTCTCGACGCATACGTCGCGCTCGGCGCGGTCTTCGTCGTGCGCCGCCACGAGATCGACTACCTGCGATCGGCGCTCGAGGGGAACGTCCTCGAGCTCGAGACCTGGATCGAGCAATGGTCGGCGGCGACCAGCGTGCGCCGCACGCGCATCCTTCGCGACGGCGAGGAGGTCGCTCGCGCCACGACCACCTGGGCGCTCGTCAGCGCCGACGCGGGCCGCCCACGCCGGATCCCGAGCGAAGTGCGCGACGCCTTCCTCGCGCAGCGCAATGCGGCGCAAGAGTGACGGCCGAGCGATGACAGGCCGAGCGATGACAGGCCGAGCCGTCGGGGCGGGGATCCCGCCGTTCATCAAGTGGGTCGGCGGCAAGCGCGGTCTCGTCGAGCAGCTCCTTCCGCACCTGCCGAAGCAGTTCGGCCGCTTCCACGAGCCGTTCGCCGGTGGCGCCGCGCTGTTCTTCACGCTGAGGCCGAAGCGCGCGAGCCTCTCGGACGAGAACGAGCGTCTGGTGCGGAGCTACGTCGGGCTGCGCGACGACACGGACGAGGTCATCCGCCTCTTGAAGACGTACCCGCACGATCGCGCCTTCTTCGAAGCACAGCGCGCGCGCGACATCGACGCCGAGAGCGACGCGGAGGTGGCAGCGTGGTTCATTTACCTCAACAAAACCGGCTTCAACGGGCTCTATCGGGTCAACAGCAAGAATCGCTTCAACGTGCCGTTCGGCCGCTACGCGAAACCGAACATCTGTGACGTGCCCACGTTGCGCGCGTGTGCCGCGGCGCTCTCTGGCGTGCGCATCGAGCGCTGCGATTTCGAGCGAGCCGCGCGTCGCGCAAAAACCGGCGACCTCGTCTACTTCGATCCGCCGTACGTGCCGCTCTCGGCGACGTCGTCCTTCACGAGCTACACCTCCGGGCGCTTCGACCTCGACGCCCACGCGCGCCTCCGCGACACGGCGCTCGCCCTCGCGGAGCGCGGCGTCCATGTCCTCTTGTCGAACTCGTCCTCGGACGTCGTCCGCGACCTCTATGCGTCGCGCTTCGACCTCGTCTCCGTCAACGCGCGCCGCGCGATCAACTCGAAGGGCGACGGACGCCGCGCGATCCCCGAGCTCTTGATCCGCTCACGCACGTATTGAGCAGCAGCCGCGAGCCCGTGTCGCATCGGCGTGGAGGGACGCCGCGACCCTCGGGCGTCGAGCACCCGCCACCCGCGCGCGCGGTCGACATCGGAGCCGAGCGCAACTATGGAAGCGCGATGCCGCTCCCCGTCGTCAGTGAGCAAGACTTCGAGTCCAAGGTGCTGCGCAGCGAGCTCCCGGTGCTCGTGGATTTTTTCGCGGAGTGGTGCGCGCCCTGCAAGCAGATGAACCCCGAGCTCGACGCGCTGAGCCACGAGCTTCAGGGCAAGGCGGAGCTCGTCAAGGTGGACATCGACAAGTCGCCTCGCATCGCGTCGATGTTGCGCATCCAATCGGTGCCGACGTACGTCGCGTTCTTTCAGGGGCGGCCGGTCGGCGCCGAGCGCGGCGTCGTGCCTCGGGCGCGCCTGCGCGAGCTGGTCGAGCCGTTCTTTCCGCGCGCGCAGGGCGCGATTCGCCCGCAAGAGCTGCTGCCGCTGTTGAAGGAGTCCCAGGTCGTCGCCATCGACACGCGCGAGGCCGCCTCGTACGCCCGCGTCCACCTGCCCGGCGCGCGGCACATTCCGCTCGACGAGATCGCGACGCGGCTCGCGGAGCTTCACATGTTCGGCACGCCGGTCCTCTATTGCCGCGCCGGCGACAAGACGAAGGAGCTCGCCGAGAAGCTCGCGAACGATGGCGTGGATCTGCCTTTCCTCGAGGGCGGGCTGCTCGCCTGGGAGGCCGCGTTTCTCCCGCTCGAGAAGCCGTAGTACTGCGAGTCCATCGGTTCCTCGATTGTAATGAATCGAGGCACCAGGGCCGCCCGCTACGGTAGAGCAAGCGTGGGACTGACCGACGGGTCAGGTGCGTCCGCGCAGCCATGTCGCGTGCGCCGCCGCGACCACGAGCCGCAGCGGCACACCGTGCTTCCGCGCCGCCTCCGCGCACGCGTCGAGCTCGGGCTTGCCGTGCACGAGCGACGCCTCGCCCTCCCCGCTCACCTTCACCGGCAGCGGACCGAACTCGGTCTCGACCGTCACGATGCGCCGCGCGAGCTCGCGCCGGTGCACGTCGATGCGCCGCACGCCGAGGCTCGTCGTCTCGCGCAGCAGCACCTCGGCGATGCGGTCGGCCTCTTCGCGCCGCGCGAGCGCGGAGAGCACCAGCGCCGGGCGACCCTTCTTCATGGTGATCGGTTGCGCCCAGGCATCGACGGCGCCCGCTGCGATGAGGGCGGCGATGGCGTGGCCGGCGAGCTCGCCCGTGAGGTCGTCGACGTTCGTTTCCAGGAGGGAGTGCGTGGGCGCGTCGCTCGAGGACTGCGCCGCGCGGCCGTGCACGACGCGAAGCAGATTCGGGCGATCGGGAAAGTCGGCCTTGCCGGCACCGAAGCCCACGCGCTCGACGACGAGGTCGGGCCAGCGCGAGAAGCGCGAGGCCACGGTGGCGACGATGGCCGCGCCCGTGGGAGTCACGAGCTCCGCGTCGAGTTCCACGCCGTATGTGGGCGCTCCGCGCAAGCAGCTCACGGTGGCGGGCGCGGGTAGCGGCAGGATCCCGTGGCGCGCCTTCACGAAGCCGCGGCCCATCGGCAGCGGACTGCACACGACCTCGGCGTCGAGGTACGCGAGCGCGGCGGCGGCGCCGACGATGTCGATGATGGCGTCGACGGCGCCGACCTCGTGAAAGTGCACGTCTTGGAGCGGCATGCGGTGCACGCTGGCCTCCGCCTCGCCGAGACGCCGGAAGATCGCGCGCGCGAGGACGCGCGTCCGCTCGTCGAGCTTTGCGGCGCATAGCATCGCGTCGATTTCGCCGTACGTGCGCTCGGGCTGCGGCGCGTCCACCAGCACGTCGAAGCTCGTCGCGACGATGCCGCTCTTGTGCGCGTGGTCGAGCACGGTGCGGTAGCCCCCGAGCTCGAGACCGGCGAGCGCGGCGCCGAGGACCCCGCGCGGCACGCCAAGATCGAGGAGCGCCGCGATGGTCATGTCGCCGGCAACGCCGCTGAAGCAATCAAAGAACAGGATCCCGCCCGCGCCGCGCGAGAGCCCCGCGCGCGAAGCGTGGTCGTGCCCGTGATCGTGCGCGTGCCCGTGATCGTGCGCGTGCCCGTGATCGTGCGAGTGCCCGTGATCGTGCGAGTGCCCGTGATCGTGCGAGTGCCCGTGATCGTGCGCGTGCCCGCGATCGTGCGAGTGCCCGTGATCGTGCGCGTGCCCGTGATCGTGCCCATGCGAGTGCGCGTGCGAATGTTGGTCCCTGCCGCCCGGGCGGCCGCCCTCATGTCCGTGATCGTGCACGCTATGGCTCGACTCTCTTCCAAAGGATGCGGTGCGCCGCCATGGCAGCACCAAAGCCGTTGTCGACGTTGACGACGGTGACGCCCGCGGCGCAGCTCGTGAGCATCCCGAGGAGCGCCGTGACTCCGCCGAGCGCGGCGCCGTAGCCGACCGACGTGGGGACGGCGATGACCGGCGCGGCGACGAGCCCGCCAAGCACGCTCGGCAGCGCGCCCTCCATCCCGGCGACGGCGATGACGACGCTGGCCGCGTGGAGGACGTCGAGCTTGGCGAGGAGGCGGTGCAGACCCGCGACGCCGACATCGACGACGCGGGTCGACGGAATGCCGAGCGCGTCGAGCGTCTCGAGCGCCTCTTCGACGACGGGCAGATCGCTCGTGCCCGCGCACACGACCGCGACCGGCGCGACGTCGCGGCGCGGCACCGGATGGGCCTCGAGGCGCGCCACCCTCGCCACCTCGCGATAGCGGAGCCCGGGACAGCGGGCCGCGACGAACGCCGCCTTTTCCGCGTCGATGCGGGTCACGAGCGCGTTTTGGCCCTTGCTGTCGAGCTCGGCGACGATGCGCGAAATCTGCTCGGCCGTCTTGCCCTCGCCGTACACGACCTCGGGCGTCCCGAGGCGCAAGGCGCGATGGTGGTCGATGGTCGCGTCGCCGAGCTCGCCGAACGGCAGCGACTTGAGCGCGCCGAGAGCGGCTTCGACATCGAGCTCGCCCGCGCGCACTCGGTCCAATAGCTCGCGCAGCACGGATGGGCTCATGGGCGCTGCTTCATACGACACTCGCCCGAGTCCGTCGAGGCACCGCGCGCGCTGCGCCGGTACAATGGCGCTCGCCGTAGAGCTCGAAGCGGCCAATCGCGTGGCCCACGAAATCACCGTCGCCGCAGCACATCTGCATGTGGCCGGGCGGGCACGGGGGCAGCACGCCGCCGCCGCGGAGCGACTACTCTTCGATCGTGTCGCCGGCAGTGAGATCGTGTCCGGCGAGCCCGGGATAGCTCGGCGCGTAGCGATAGGCGCGGAACACCGAGATGCCACCCATCTTCGGTGGCACCTCGCCCTGGGCGAGCGGCGTCCCGCCCACGATCGGACTCTGATAGCGCCATACCTCGGCGCCAGACACGGTCACCTCCGAGAAGATCCCGCTCGCCCCGTTGCAGATGAGCGTGTTGCCGTTCGCGAGTCGATGCGCCCCCGAGATGTTGGCGGAAAAGAGCGCCTGTTTAGGGGTGTCCTCGTAATGCCAAGTGGGGGCGTCGGGCCCGAAGACGGAGCCGGTCAGCGAATACGCCCCGTCGCCATCGACCGGGGTGACGATCTCTTCCACGCTCGAAAACTTCCCCGACGGGCGCCCGACGCCGTTGTTGAACACGAGGAGATTGCCGGCTCCTGCGAGCCCCGCGGCGATCCACTGCGCGTCGTGTTGACCGAAGAGCTGCTGATCCGTGATGGTGCCGGCTCGGTAGGCGGCCGGGTTGCCCCAGCGATACAGGATCTCGCCACCTTTCCCCTGTTTGCCGCCAGTGCCCGACGCCGCCTCGGACGTGGTGGTGCCGTGATCGAGGATCCAAACTTCGTCGAAGTTGTGCGTGCTCACCACGAGCTGGTCGAGCGTAGCGTTGTAGTGGACGCTGTTGATGTGGGTCCAATCCTCGCTCATGCCGCCGAAGTTGAGATCGACGCGACCGGGGGCGTCGGCCACTGCTCCGTAGTTGGCCTTGGAGGCATCGTGATCTTGAATCAGATGATCCCAAACGTGCCATTCCCACACGACCGTGCCCCCCTCGGTCCCGGTCGGCTGGATCTCGATCAGCGTGTCGGCCCAGAGCTCGTCCTTGAGATTGGCCGGATCGCGCCCGGCCGCGAGCGCTTCGGCAGCCGTCTTCTTCTCCCAGGCGATCATGAGCACGTTGCCATTCGGGAGCACGATGGCGTCGTGGTGCTGTCGATGCTGCGATGTCGCGTATTCGTAGCTCCAGGCCACGGTGCCGTCCCACTTCAAGCGCGCCACACGGCCACCGGCGCCACCGGCCTTGAAGTCGGTGCCACCGACGTTCTCGGTCCGCAGCAGATCGCCGTCCTCGAGGAGATACACCACGTTGCCGGGCGAGGCGCTGCCCGGCCACGAGTGTACCTGGCGACCGCAGTTGTCGATGAGGTAGGTGGTCTTGCTGCTGAGCGGCGCGAACAGCGTGTAGCCGGGCGCGGCCCCAGCGTCGGCGAGCAAGAGACCCACCGTTGCCCCGGTCGTGGGCTGACAGGACGAGCCACCTCCCGAGCCCCCCGGACCGCCGCCCGCTCCGCCCGCGCCGGGGCCTGAGGTGCCTCCCGCGCCGCCAGAGCCCGCGGCCACGGTCGCACTCGAGGTCGCGTCATCTGCCGTCCCACAGGCTTGGAGCGCTGCGAGCATCACGAGTAGAACAACGCCCGCGCGCGAGTCACGCTGGCAAGGTCTCACTGGTTGCCGACCCTCGCTCGACGACGCGACTTTCCGGGAGCCGGATGCCGCCTTCAAGGTCAGCCCAACGCGCACCGGACACATGGTAGCCCACAAGTCTCGCATGGCAGCCAGTATCGCAGCAGCCATGCCCTCGAGGCAACGGTGCAGCACGCGGCGCGCACCTGAACGGTAGCCGCCTTCCATGAGGCCGCCTCCCAGCGCTCGTGCTCGTCGCTGAGCCGTTGGAGGTGCTCACATTTTCGGCGGCCCGGACGGCCCGAGACACTCCTTGGGCAAGCGCGCGGTATAGCGGATGTCGCCCTGCGTCGCGCCGACCATGCACCCCAGGGTATACGGCGCACTCGCCGACCCGTGGTAGTGATAGCCGCGCGCCTCGGTCATGTGGCCGCCGCAGGCATCGACCGCGGGTTCGCCGTCGCTGGTCTCGGGGGCATGCAGTCCAAAGCCGTCGAGCGCGAGCCCGACGAGGGCGCCGTGCCCGTCCTTATCCGCATGAGCAGCGACGTCTTCGCCCTTGCCGAAGACGCACGGCGACACCGTTCGGTACCCGTAGGCGCAGCCGACGCCGAGACTACCTTCGCACTCGTCGGCGTGCTCCTGCGACAAGACGAGATCGTTGCCCTTAGGGTCGAGTGCCGGGAAGAAGGGCACACCGTTGAGCAACAAGCCGTGGGGCTGGCTGGCCGGCCCGAGCGGCGCGGGCGCCGTATCGCACGCGGGCGAGAGCGGCACGAGGAACTCCCAGTCTTGCGCCTGCAGCTTGGCAGTCGCCTTCAGGTAGGGGGGCACGCCCGTCGACTTGACGAGAAAGAACTCGTCGCCGGGCGCGCACTCGACCGTGATGCCATCGGCCCAACTGTAGGCTTGCACCTGCTTGCAGGTCCGCGGCGTCGTCGGACATAGCGGCAGAACGACGACCTCCGGGACAGGCGCTTCCTCTTCACTGCAGCCGGTGGCACATGCCATGAGCGCGACCAAGCCGAGGCTCACTCTCGAGGGCGGCAATACTCTCATGGTGCCTCGAATCGTTGAACGTGACGGCTCACGCGGCGACTGTCCATCATGGCCCGAAGAACTCCTTTAGCGTGTCCGCATTGGGGTCACCGAATGCGCCCTCGTTGTAGAGCGAGACGTGGGCCCCCTCGACGGCGCGCGCGATCGAAGCGAAGAAGTCGTAGGCGGGCTGATCGGCGCCGGTTCCGTCGTAGACACCCGCGGCGAGCTCGAAGGCAAACTGGTTGGCCGTCCACGACGCGAGGGAGCCATCGTACTGCGCCGCATACGAGGACTCTACCGTGTTGGCGGCGGTCATCATGAGCACGCCGAGCAGCGGATCGCCGGGCGTCGTGCCATCGCTGTTGCAGCCAAGCTCGATGCCGCCATCGAACACGCTTCCGAACACGCCGCTGTAGCAAGCCTCGACGGCAACCAGCACGCGCCGGTAGCGCTCGGCGTCTTGCATCTCGCACAGCGCCGCTCGCAACGAGGCGGGTGACACCGTCGATTTGGTGCCGCCGGAGAGGCCCTCGGAAACGCTCGAGGCACCGACTGGAATGCCCTTCTTGCCCCCGTGCCCGCTGAAGAACACATAGACGCTCGAGCCGCTCGTGCTCTCGAGTACCTTCGGCGTATCGTCGGTCACTTCACCCTTCAGAATCGACAGGATGTCGCCGGCGTTGACGTTCTCGAGCAGATAATCGTACTCGACGTCCGTGTAGAGGTTTGGCCCGCCGGCAGTATTGCGCACCGTGCCCGGCGCCTTGTTTTGGGGTGCCTGCGCGAGGTCGTCGGCGCCGATGAGAATGATGTGATCTCTGGGGATCCCAAGAGTGAGCAGCGCCTGAAATTGCCGCAAGCCGTCGGCCTGGTGGCGGTAGTTGTCCCAGCCTGACGAAAAACTCACGATGAGCGCCCAGGCGTCTGTCTTCTTCGCGCTGGGCGTGTAGCCCGGCTCGGTGTCGGGCTCGACGAGCGAGGAATCCGACGGAGCGGCGAGCGCCTTGCTCGCTGTGAGAAACCCGGCCGCGCCGGTGAAGTACGTCTCTTTGCGAACGAGCGCGCCGCGCTCGAAGGCCCAGCGCCCCCAATAGGAGGTGGCCGGATCGGTGTACAGCCCCGAAGTGAAGTCGAGGTCGCCCGACGTCCCGCTCACGTCCGGCCCATCGCCCGCGTCGATCGCCGCAAGCGCCGCGGCAATCCCGGCCTCGTCGTGCCCAGCCGGCGCCCCGCGCGCGTCTACCACGCGGCGCAGCGCATCGTCGAGCGCCTGGCCACCCTGGCCCTCGGACGCCTCGAGTCCGTAGGCGAGCAGCAGCACCGCGTCGAACGAGGTGTTGCCGTTCGGCCCGGCCGAGGTCCGGCCCGACCACTGCCGGTACGCGACGTCGAAATCCGCCCCGTCTTGCCCAACCGTCGAGAAGCCCTCGATTTCCTCGGCATCGGTGCCAGCCTCGTTCCGGAACTGGGTGTAGTCGATGCCGACGTCGGCGAACACGAGCCGCGGGTTCCGCTTCGGGTGGGCCACGCGGTACTTCGCCCAGCCGTGGATCACGCACTCGTTGTGATCCGGCTCGGCGGACGCGACGAAGAGCACGTCGGGGGCGCTTTCGAGCGCGGCCTTCACCGTCTCGTCGCAGCTCACACCCGCCTCGAGCTCCCCGACATGCACGTCGCTGGCGGCATAGCCATACTCCGTCGCGAAAAATCCGAACCACCTGAAGAACGTAGCGCCGTCGACCCCGAGCGTCGTGAGCAGCGCAAGCTTCTTCGCGTGAACGCGCTTTGCGTAATTGGCAAAGAGCTCGCTCTGGCCAATGTCCGATTGCTTCGTTCGCCACACGAAGCCGCCGCCGCCGAAGGCGCGCAGCACCTCGTCCGCGGTCGAGGTGGGCGAGACGATCACCCTGCTCGCGTCGACGTAGTCCTGGGCGATCTGCATGAGCTGGCTGCTCTTGCCGGGGCCGATGGTGGCGACGAGCTCCTCGTCGGCGAACGCCGCAGCGGCGACCTCCTCGAAGTTTTCCTGCGAATAATAGTGGTCGACGAGCTCGAGCGGACGCCCGCCGGCAACGCCGCCGGCCCGATTCACGATATCGACGGCGAACGCATGAGCCCCGCTCGCCTTGGCCTCCTCGGTCGGGGGCTCGGGCATGAGCAAGCCTATCTTGAGCGGCCCGCCGCTCGGCGATTGGGTCTCACCGCCGCCGCAGCCTGCCATCAGGACGCTCAGCAACGCTATCGCGCAGCCACGCCATGGCCCGCAGAGCCACCTCCGCCGTTCACTAGGCACCGCCATCACTCCGCTCCTTCTTGTCGATCTTGCCGCCGTCGTACCGCCCAATCCGTGCCTCCGCTAGTGGCGATTCGCGCACGGCGCCAGCTACCCGTGCCGCGGCCACCCGTGCCGCGCTGCGTCGCCGGCCCAGGGCCAGGGCGGCAAGAAGCGCGAGGGGCGCGCCGCCGCGCAGCCCGAGCGTTCTCCCCGGCGGCTCGGCGAGCGCGCAGGCCTCGGGGCTTGGCGCCACGGGGAGCTCCTGGGGCTCTTCGGCGGCGCGGACGCACTCGCCGGCGACTTGTTCGAACCCTGCGTCGCACAGGCTCACGACGCACATGCCGGTCAGGCACTCGCCCTTGCCGTTGGCCGGATCGCAGCGCTGGCCGCACGCCCCGCAATGGTGCTCGTCGCTCTCGAGCTCGACGCACGCTCCGCTGCAGGCGCTGCATTGAATGCAGCGATAATCACCCGTTTCTTCCACTTTTCCGCAACCGAGCTCCGCAAGCGAGCAGTCGATCGATTCGATGCTGCCGCCGCCACAATAGCGTGCGGTCCCACCCACGCATTCGCCGTGGGCATCGAGGTCGCCACACGGCGCTGGTAAGCAACCGTAACCCGCTTCGCCCCCCTTGTAGCCGCAAGAGCGCCCCAACGCTTCGCAGTCGCGCAGCCGCCAGTAGCCGCCGCGGCACTCGTGGACGACGTCGCCTCCGTCGCCGCTGCAATAGCTCGGATCGGCGACGGCGCAGGGGGAGCTCTTGGGCGGAAGCGATTCGGCGAGCGCGGACTTGAGCCACGCCGCCACGACGTCGGTGCGGATCCCGCGGGCGGGCCCGTCACAATCGGAGAGGCCCGTGCTCAGCGCCGCGATCACGCGGACGGCGGGCGGCTCGGCGAGCCCCGGCGCCGCGTCGAACTTTGCCAGAAACGGCCCGCCCGAGTCGCCCATGCAGACGCTGTGGCCTTTGCTGCCATCGACCCAAACTCCGCTCGCGTCGATTTCGGTCACGGTGTGGACCGCAAAGGTCGGCGCGACCGTCGCCGTGCCGACCCCGCTGCCGGCAAGCTCCGTCCACGCGCCCACCCAGCTGGCATCCAGCGGCTCGGCGTGCAACTCCAGCGGCTCGCAGAACGTGCCATCGTCGTCGGGGTCAGCCGGCGCGATCGGTAAGTCGACAGGATCTAGCCCGAGCGTCGCGACCGCCACGTCGAGCGCTGCATGCGCCGCGACCGCGATGACGGGCGCGGGGTAGGTCCCGCCGGTTTCGTCGGCGAGTACGAAGTCCATGTCCGCGGTGGACTCGCTCGGGCCGAAGCAGTGGGCGGCCGTGAGCACGCGCCGCTCTCCCACCAGGGTGCCGGTGCAATGGCGCTCGCCGTAGAGCTCGAGGCGGCCAATCGCGCGGCGCTGTGCCGCCGACAAGGGAACGTAGCTCGGCGTGGGAGTGCCACCGATGAGCCCGTCGTCCGCCGCGCCGACGCCAGCTTCCGAGCCCGGCGCCGCGGCGCAGGACAACAGCGGCGCGCACCCCAGGACCGCCACGCTCGTGCACCCCAGTTGGCGCAGCAGCGCCGCGCCTCGCCGAGTTGCCAACCGAACCCAGCGAGGCGACTTCAAGGTCCTTGCTCCCAAGATGGCGCAGTAGCGACGGACGCAGGATCGCCAGCTTTCCTGGCGCCCGTCACGAGGGTTGGCGAAGAGAGAGGGGCGAGTCCGCCCCGCCGGCGCGACCGAGCGGCGCGCCCGGACCTCCCGGCGCGCCGCACGAAGGCTCACAACTTGGGGACAAACGTCACGAAGCCGCCACGAGCGGAAACGCTGGAGTTCGTCTCGAGCGCGGCAGTCACCTTTGTCCCGCACACGGTCACTAACGAAATGGGCAAGCAAAGGAACGTACATCCGGTGAGATCTGCGCCGCCCGTGCCGGACCACCCGACCTGCTTCTTCAACCCCGTCACCGTCTTGTATTTCTTACAACCGCCCTTGCCATTACCCTTGGTACATTCTTGCCAGGACGTGGTCTTTTCTTCAAAGTTCACGGCCTTGCCGCTGTCGTCGTAGACAACCAGACGATCGGTCCAGTTCTCGGTTTTTCCGATATATATCACCTCGGCGCAAGCGTACGGCGCCGGGATGGTGTACGTATACTGGTAGGCGCTGTTCACCTTGGAGAGCGAATGACTGGCTGCCACCTCGCTGGGCGCGTTGGCGGAGCTGGCATTGCCGTAGTAGCAGCTATTCGTGCCTGAAGTCTCGGCGTCAACGCACGGAGTCGCCCAACGGACAGCGTCCTCGCTTGGGAAAGCGTTAGCACAAAGCCGCGAGTCACCGGCGGGGAACGAGGCCCCGCTGCGCTCGAACCACAGTCTCCAGGAATCCTCCACCGACTTAAAGTCTGCAATCGTCTGCGAATAGACCTTGTCCCACACCTCGTAGACGCCCAGGTCTGCGCCAAGCTCGGCCACGATCTTCACCGAGCCGCTCGGCCCGGTGACGGTGAGGTTGCCGTAGAAGTCCAGGTCAATGGCGGCGAACAACATGCAGTCGGCGGCTAGGTCAAACGCGAGGGCGGTGGTGACGTCGATCGTCGGCAAGAGACTGACGCTTACGAGCGTGAGGTCGGCCTCGACGCCCCCCCTCGCGCCGGGGATCGCCAGGCCACCGAAGACGGTGAGCCCGAGGCCCACGTACGGTCCCGCCTGGAACTGGGCGCCGTACTTCGGAATGCTCGAGCGCTTGTCCATGATGAAGCTGAAGTTCATCTGCAGGCCACCCGTAATCCCGAGCACCGCTTCGATCACCAACCCTCCTACGTTGGGGATCCCGTAGGTATATCCATACTTGATGCTCGTCGCGCGCTGCTTCTTGCTCGGCGTTTTTTTCGACTTGTCATCGGCCTTCTGGGCGGGCGTCTTGCCGTCCGCCGGGGAGTTGCTGACCGAGGTCGAGAAGACCGGGCAAGCGGTGACATCACCTGCGGTCTCGCAGAGCCCGGGGTCGAACGCGGCGTCGATCACCTTGAGATTGGCGACCGTGAGCTCGAGTTCCGCGTCCCACTTGTCCACGTCCTTGTCTGCGCCCCAGTCGCTGAGCACGCTGCTCGAGACCAGGGTGAACGGCGCCTTCAAGATCGTGGCGTCGAGCGAGAAGCCGTTGTCGCTGTGGCTCTTGTATTTCAGGCCCTTGTGCGTGTCGTGCGTGTCGACCGCATGAAACTCGTACCCGGCGCCGAACCACTCGTTGCCGTAGTACGCGTCTTCTTGCACCTTTCGGGTCGCGGTTGGATACGGACCGCTGTCGCCGTAGGACTGGGGCGTCTGCGAGTCAGAATTGGCCTCGTTCGTGTCGCTGGCGGTGGCGTCGGGCACGGCGTCGGGGGCCATGAAGACGACGGCCATCGACGCTTCGTTGTCGGCGGTGTTGTCCTGGTACTCCTCTTGGTCGGTGTACGCCGTCATCACCAGCGACCCCGGGATTTCACCATTGGCATTGAGATCCTGGTTCAGGCTCTCGAGCTCTCGGGTACGGGCCAGGAGCGCCAGATCGAGGGGCGCGAGCTGAAGCCGGTAGATGCCGTCGACGCCCCGGTCGTTGAAGATCGTGGCGCAGCGCTCCACCTCGGAGACCTCTCCGGTCGCCTCGTCATACATGTCCTCGAGCTCGCAGCTTGGCTCGTACGAGGTGGACGCGACGGGGCCGTCGGGCGCCAGCATCTGGAGCGTGAACGTCCGGTCCGCGTCGTAGGCGTAGGTCGTCTCGCTCGGGGCCGAATCGTAGTCGCCGCCATTCAAATCGAACCAGATGGTGCCGAGATCTTGTCCGGCAGTCTTGATCGCATGGCCCGGCAGCTTCAGCTCGAAGCCCACCGTGACCTCTTCGGTCACGTCCTTGCCTTGGGCGCTGAGGCGGCTGTTGACGGTGAACAGGGCCTGGTCGCCGGTCTGGCTTTCGTCGAGGACACAGCTCGCGTTGTTGACGGCCGCGCTCAAGATCCGCAGGTTCGGCTTGTCGGTGGCGCCGACGATGACCGTCGCGACCGCCTGGACGAGCGCCGCCGAGGTGAGCCGGCTTTCACCCACCGACTCGGCGACTCCTTCCTGGGAGTAATCGATGCTGTAGCTACCGTCGTCGCCCTTCACGACCGGCACCTCGTCGATGGCGAAGAAGAGACCGTAGAGGCCCGAGAGATTCTCGGGCACCGTCGTGTAGTAGGTGACCTCCTGCGAGGCCCCCGGCTCGAGCGCGTCGATGAAGCTATGACCGATGAAGGTGGCGTCGATGTCCGAGCCGTCGGTCATCGCCTCGAGCTGCGCTGCCAGCTCGTCGATCTTCGACGTGACCGGGGCGAGGCCGTAGCGGATCATCACGACGTCGCGCTTGTCAGTGCCCGTGTTGGTGATGGTGAAGGTGCGCTCTTCCATCGTGCCGAACTCGAGCTGCTCCGGCACATCGATGTTCGACAGCTCGTACTCACCGAGCGTGAAGTCATCGACGATGACGTTGCTCGGCGGATCGGCCAGGCAGGTGTTGGTCGCCGCGTCGAGGTGGGTGCCGGCGCCGCAGGTTGGCCCGTCCGAGCCGCAGCCCGGAACAGCGACGGAAAGGGCCAGCGCGGTCAGCGTGACCAAGAATCCCAGAGTTTGGCTCTTTTGGAAGCGTTTCATCGGCTGGCACCTCGGCTGGAGGGGGACACAGAGGGAGAGACGTAGGCGTAGATCGCGCGGCGAACGTTGCGGTCGGTGTGCGCCGCGAGCAGCGCGCGCAGCACCTGTTCGTTCTCGGGGTGGGCCTCCTTGCCTTTGCCGAGTATTTTCACCAGTTGCCTGAGCGTCCGCGAATCGGTCGTCGCCGGCGCGACGCTCCGCGCCCACGCGTGCCGCGCGTCGCTCTCGGGCATCTCGAACGCAACGCGCGCCGCGTCACGCAGCACCTTCACCGAGGACTCGGCCTGATAGCGTTTGGCGAAGGCCTCGAATGCGCCCGCGCCAGGGAAGCGACGGAAGGTCCCGAACGCGCGACTGCGAAGTCGCTCGTCCGCGGAGGCGAAGAACGGCGCGGCGAGCGGCTCGACCAGCCCCTCGTCGCCGACGTTGCTGAGGGCGACGAGCGCGAGCGCCTGGATGCGCACATCGGCGGAAGCAAGGTCGCCCGCGAGCTTGGCGACCACGGCCTTGGTCGTCTCGGGATCGCCCTTCTCGACGTCGCCGAGCGCGCCGAAGGTGTTGAGCGCCATCGACACGTGCAGGCTCGCGGCTCCCGTGGACTTGGCGACGTCTTGCCGAAACGCCCAGACCGCATCGAGCAAGAACGGCTCGGGCAGCTCGACATCCATCAGTCCGATGAGCGCCATCTCGCGCGAGATCGGATCGTAGCTTGCGTTCCGGATCACGTCGGCCAGCACCTTCTGCGCCTCGACGTGGCCGGCGGCGGCGAGCCCCGTCCAGCCGAAGCCGACGTGCTCATCGGTCACCACCGCGTCGAGCGCGCGCGCCAACTTCTCGCTGGCCGCGGGCTGCATGCGCGCGAAGTTCTTGATCAGGCCCAGGCCCTCGACCGGCAGCTTCGCGGTGGCGCGAAACGCGGCGATCGCGCCAGGAGCGTCGAGCCCCGCGAGCTTGGCGGCGTACCGCTCGTGGACGTCGTACATCCGCGCGCGCGCGAAGCTCCGATCGTCGAGCGCGGCCTTCGCCGCGTCGAGCGTCTCGGCGAGCTCTGCTAGCGGCCCGCGCACGCGCGCCGCGGTGAAGACGCCGTCGCGCATCGAGAACTGGGCCTTGCCGACCTTCACGACCACGCGCTCGGTCGTCGTCATCCGCTCGATGGCGCGGTCGGCCTCCGACCACTCGATCTTCGTCTCGGACTTCTCGATGTCGGTGGTGTGTTGACCCGGCAGCTCGGCGCCGGAGTCACCGAGCCCATCGCGAACCACCCGGGTGCGCGTCTTGGAGAGCGCGGCCAGCCCGTCCTTGCTGCCGGCGAGCTGGTAGCGCGCGGCGTAGATGCTGCCACCCTCGCGCTCGTTCGCTTCCCAGCTCGATTTTCCTGCGCTGCCCGCGATGACTTGCAAGGGCTCAACCAGGCCGCGGAGCACGCCGCCAAGAGCCGTGGGGTATTTCTTCACGAAGTCGATCTCGCGCAGCGCCCCGGTGCGATCGAACGTCATCATGAAGGGCGCCTCCATCATCTCCCGGCGCGGATCGGCGTGGCCGTCGAGCGAGTAGGCAACGTCCCGCAGGCGCGCGGCGACGACGAAGCCGGTCTCATCGCTCGCCACGACGCGGGTATGCAGCGTCGCGGAGAGATCGTACGCCGAGCGCAGGCGCCCTGCCTGCGGCGGCAGCGAGCCGGCTGGCTGCGCGTCGCCGGAGGCGCTGTTGGCGCTCATGGTCTTGGCCACCGCGCGCGCGAGCAGACGATTGTCGACCTCGATCGTACCTCGCTGCCGCAGCGCAAAAATGCGCTCGACGCCGACTCGCGCTTCGGGCGCGAACCCGAGCTCACCGCCCGCAGGCGCGAGCTTTGGCGCGTCTCCGGGCGAGCCAGCCCCCGTCTGCGACGCCGGCGCCGGACTGCAAGCAGCCGCGCCCAGCGCCGCCATGAGGAATACGACATTGCCAGTAACGGTTCGTAACACCCGTCGCCCCTTTTCTCGTCGCCCCTGGCGGCCCCACTGCTGAGCACAGGGTTACGGTGCGCCACCGATACCGGTCGCTGCCGCTCCCTGTCAAGCGGGCTCGACGCTCCCGGCGCTTCCCCCCAAAAAAGAGGGTCCGCGGCGATTCACCTCGCTCTCCAATTGCGGGGCCTCCGCGGGGCGTCCGCGATTGACGACCCGCGCGTCGTCGCTCAGGCTGCGCGCGTGGCACGAAAAGACACCGCTCGTGAGCTCGCCGAGCTCGAGGCCCTGGCCGCACGCGTCGTGGAGCGCGCGCTCTCTCGCGGCGTGGATGTCGCCGAGGCGATCGCCCGCTCGGGCTCCGAGCTCTCGACCAAGGTGCGCATGGGAAAGCCCGAGCTCGTCGAAGAGGCGAGCCACCGCGGCATCGGCATGCGCGTCATCAAGCAGGCGCGCGTGGCGCTCACGTCCACGAGCGATCTCAGCGACGCGGGCCTCGAGCGATTCGTGAACGACGCGCTCGAGCTGGTCGAGGTGAGCCAGGAAGATCCGTTCGCGGGGCCCGCGGATCCGGCGGAGATCGCCATGAGCGCGCCCGTCCCCGAGGATCTCTACGATCCGGCGGTCCTCGAGCTCGACGCCGAACAGGCGCTCGCCCTCGCCACGCGCGGCGAGAAGGCCGCGCTCGATTTCGATCCGCGCATCGAGAACAGCGATGGCGCCACCTTCAGTCGCGTCGCCGGCGGCTTCTCGATCGTGCTGTCGGGCGGCTTTCGCGGTGGGTACGCCACCTCGTACGCCTCGCTCGTCGTCGTGCCGATCGCGGTCGACGAGGGCAACAAGAAGCGAAGGGGCCACCACTGGACGGCGCGCCGCCACTTGCGTGAGCTCGACTCGCCGGAGGCCGTCGGCGCCGAGGCCGCGCGCCGCACGCTCCGCAAGCTCGGGGCCCGCAAGGTGCCGACCTGCGAGGCGCCGGTCATCTTCGATCCCGACGCCGCGCGCTCGATCGTGGGCATGCTCGCCGGCTGCGCGATGGGCAGCTCGATCTGGCGCAAGCAGAGCTACCTCGCCGGCCGCATCGGGACCAAGGTGGCGAGCGATCTCGTGACGCTCGTCGACGATCCGTCTCTGCCGCGCGCGCCCGGCTCGCGCCCCTTCGACGGCGAGGGCCTGCTCTCGCGCCGCAACGTCGTCGTCGAGCAGGGCACGCTCAAGACGTATCTCTGCGACAGCTACGGCGCCCGCAAGCTCGGCATGGCCTCGACGGCGAGCGCGGCGCGCGGCTCGAGCGGCGACGTGGGCCCGACCACGACGAACTTCGTCTTGCAGCCGGGCACGACCACGCCCGAAGAGATCCTCCAATCGACCAAGCGCGGCCTCTTCGTCACCGAGATGATGGGCTACGGATTCAATGCCTTGACGGGTGACTTCTCGCGCGGCGCGTCCGGCTTCTGGATCGAGGACGGCAAGCTCGCCTATCCGGTGAGCGAAGTGACGATCAGCCTCAACGCGGACGAAATCTGGAAGCGCGTCGACGCCATCGGCAGCGATCTCGATCTCCGCACCGCCACCGCCTCGCCGACCTTCCGCGTCTCCGCGATGACGATCGCCGGCGCCGCGACGGCTACGTGATCGCCGCCACCACGCGTTCGTGGGGCGCGACTCGCGCATTGCTCGACCCAATGACCCGCGGGTCAGTCCGCCGCGCTCAGGTCCCGTCATTCTCCGCGCCGGGCGTGGCGGCCTCTTCGGCGCTCATCGCGAACACGTCGAGCGCCTTCGGATCGGGGCGGTAGACGCTCCGGCCGGCCTTGGTCTTGACCGCCGCGAAACGCGACACGACCGAGCCCTCGGCGTCGAGCAGCTCGAGCGGCTCGCCCGCGTTCGCGAGACCGCTCTTGCCGAGCTTCGGCACGCGGAGGACGAGCGCGCCCGGTGCCGGCGGCACGTCGTAGGCGCCGTCGCCCAGATAATCTTCTCCGACGACGAGCGCATAGCCGCCCGGCTCGAGCGACGCACTGGGCAGCACCGTCTCTCCGCCAACGTCCTTGATGCGGTAGCCGCCGAGCTCCGCCGCGACGAGGCCGTCGTTGTAGAGCTCGATCCACTCTTGCGCGGGCTCGGGACCGATGGGGTTCGCGAGCACCTCGCTCAAGACGACGTGCGACCGCGGCGCGCTCGTCGTGAGCGGCACCGAGAGCGAGCGCGCGAAGCCCGCCTCGTCGACGAGGGTGATGGCGAGCGTCGTCGTCGACGAGGGGACGAGCGGGTGCACGACGATGTCGCCGCCCGAGGCCGCGAAGATTTCCTCGAGCGCGCCGCCGGGCTCCACGATGCTGAAGAAGAGAGGCGCATCCGGAGTCGTGAGCACCAGCCGATCGTCTGCTACGGCGGCACACGCGGGACCCACCGCGATCGACTCGACCGGGCAGCTCGCAGCGAGCGACGGAAGGAGCGGCTCGGTGCGCTTCGACAAGAGGAGCGGCTCGAGCCGCGCGAGGCTCTCCTCGACGGCGTGCGCGAGGCCGATCGCCCCAGGCTTGCGAACGAGGAGCGGCGGCAGGAGCTCGCCCTTGTAGAGCGGCGGGAGCGCGGCCGACTCGAGGTTCACGCAGCGGGTCGCGAGCTCGCCCGGCGCGACACCGCGCTGCAACACGGCCGGCACACCGCGCGGCACGAGGGTGACCGCCTCGAACAGTTCCGGCAGCGGGGCCTCTCCGCACCAGATCGCCTGCGCGCCGCTCGCGGAGCGCCCTCCCGGCGGCCACGCATGGGTCAGGGTCGGAACCGCGTCGGCGTCGTCGATGGTGACATTCACCGCGAACGGCGGCGCGACGCTGGCGAGTGTGTACGTGGCCCCCGGCGCCAAGAGGACCGTCGGCGCGACGATCGCCTCGTCGTCGGAGTTTCGCCACGCGAGGACGTCGACCCGTCGCTCTTCGAGCGTGTGCGGGATGCGCGCGTCGCCGAGACCGGCAAGCTGCCCCGCGCTCAGCTCGCCCTCGAACAGCAAAAGCCCGCCGGCGTCGAGCGGCTCGAGCCCGGCGGCTGCATCGCGGCGTACGCGCAGGCGCAGCGCCCGCGGCGCACGAGCGAGATGGCCATGGGGAAGGACGGTGACGGAATACGGGGCGCGATCCTCGGCGGGCTCGGCCACCTCCGGTTCGCCGAATGACTCCGGCTCGGGCAGCCCTGGCGTGCATGCAGCGAGCAAGAAGAGGATGGGCACGAGGCGCGACATGGGGCTCATGATCGATCATCGCCACGACGCGCGATCGATCCCGGATCTCGGCACCACGCGATGCAGCTGCAGCGAGATTTGCGGCCCCAGCGAGCTCTGCGGCCGCGGCGAGATTTGCGATCGCAGCGAGGACTGCGGCCTTGGCCACGCGGGTTGCACACCGACGACATGAACCTCAACACCGCGATTGCTGCCGCGCGGCCCGCCGCCCTATCCTGCCGCGCGTGACTCCCGACGAGGTTCGCGCGCTCCGCAAGCGGCTGCGCTGCACGATGCAGGAGCTCGCCAACACGCTCGGTGTGCCGGCCGGGACGGTCATCGCGTGGGAGGACGAGCGCGAGTTCCCGACCAAACGGTACCTCGAGCAGATGGCGGCGCTCGACGCGCGCGGCCCCGAGGCGGTGATTCGCCGGCGCAAGGCCACGGTTCCAACGCCGTCACCAACGGAGTTGCCTCGGACTCAGCGCCGAGACTCGCCGATGGCAATGCTCGCCGAGCCGGAGCTGTGGCGGCTCGTCCGCAAGCTCGCCGCGCACCCGGAGCTGTTTCGCCAGGTCGCGAGCCTCGCCGAGCCGTTCGGCGATCCCGCCGACGACGCGAAGTAGCCCGCGCCCGACGTGCAGCGTGCCCTGTGAGCGCGACACCTGTGAGCGCGACACCTGTAAGCGCGGCCGCGGCGCGTCGTTCTCGCCCTCATGCTGCGTAGGAAAGTCGCCCTGGTTGCGCTGCTCACCGCCCTCGCGCCCGTCGGCTGTGGCGCGCAAATGCACGAGTCGCTGGCGCCCGCGTCCCCCGGCTACGCGAGCGTCGAGGCAGCGGCCCAGCCGGCCGGCGCCCCGCTGTCGGGCGATCCCGCGGGCCGGATCGACGCGCCCCAGCCGGGAATGCCGGGCTCGGGCGCCGCGAAGGCCAAGGAGGTCGCGTCCGACAAGACCAAGGGCGACGCCTTCCGCGCGAACGACCTCATCGTCTTCACGGGCACCATCGCGATGCTCGTCGAGGAGGCGGCGATCGCGACCACCATCGACGCCGCGAGCGACGCGGCGGCATCGCTCGGCGGCTACGTCCAGAAGCAGGACGGCCACTCCGTGACGGTGCGCGTCCCGTCGGCTCGCTTCCGCGACGCGATGCGCGAGCTCGAGAAGCTCGGTCAGGTCGAGGATCGAAGCGTCACCGCCCAAGACGTGACCGAAGAGGCGCACGATCTCGAGGTTCGCCTCAAGAGCCTCTTCGCCACCCGCAAGCGACTCGAGGAGTTCTTGCAGCGCGCCAACACCATCGCCGAGGTGCTGTCGGTCGAAGAGCAGCTGGCGCGCGTCTCGACCGAGATCGACCGCATCGAGGGGCGCATGCGCTTCTTGCAGGCGCAAGCGGCGATGTCGACGATCACGCTCGCGCTGCGGCCGATCCCGAGGCCCACGCTCGTCGAACAACCCGCGCCGCCGCCGCCGCC
>SYFR01000110.1 GCA_005800325.1 Myxococcales bacterium
CGCGACGCGTTGCTCGCTCTCGCAGCGCTCGGCGGTCACATGAAACAACGGCGATCCGGGATGGCAAGTCTTGGCCCGCGGCTACCACGACCTGCTCCTGCTCGAATTGGGGTGGCTGGCCCGCGCCCAAAACTCCGATCAATCATGAGACGAGAGTGCGTTCCGTTCCTCGCTCCTCGTCGCCTCGCATGTGGACCCGAAACTCCGCGGGCTAGAACCCGGTGCACTTCCAGTGGTGGCCATAGCCGAGCGAGTTGACGTAGTCGCTGCTCCAGTTCTTGCCGCTCGCGTCGACTGCGTGCGCCTCGGGGCAGGAGTTGTCGGGCTGCCACGCGACGATGACGCCGCTCTGGTAGCCGAGCGCGTTGCACAGCGCGAGGGCGTTGTTGACGTTGATGCCGTTGTTGTTCGCGTCCGGCGCGGTGCAGAGGCCGAGCACCTGATTGGCCTGGCAGCAGCCGCTGTAGTTCGTGGCCATCAACTCCCCCTGGGCGTTGCCCGGATCGACCATCGCGCGCACGGTCCCATTCGCCCCAAACTCGAGCGTCTTGTTGACCGGGTCGTAATTGCAAAAGAACGAGTCCGGTGAGCAGCCATCGCCGTTGCAGCCGAGGTAGTGGAGGGTGCTCCCGGTCCACTTTCTGAGGTCGATGCCCTTGCTGGCCTTGCCCCACATCGGCTCGTTCGTCACGAGATCTACGCACGTCGCGGAGGTGGGCTTGTCGACGCACACGCCCGCCTGGCACAGTTTGCCCATCGCGCAGGCGTTGCCGCAGGCCCCGCAGTGAGCGACGCTGGATTGGGTGTCGACCTCGCAGCCATTGCCGTAGGCCTTGTCGCAGTCGGCGAAGCCCGCGTTGCAGGCGCCGAGCGCGCACGCGCCCATGTCGCACTTCGCCGAGGCGTTCGGCGCCGAGCAGACGACGCCGCACGCGCCGCAGTTCTGTGCATTCGAGCTCGTCGCCACCTCGCACCCGTCGCCGGACTGGCCATTGCAATTGGCAAATCCCTTGGCGCAGACCTTGTCGCAGTACCCCGCGGCGCACACCGGCGTCATGTTGATGCCGCCGGGACAGGCCATGCCGCAGCCGCCGCAGTGGCTCGGATCGAACTGCGTATTCGTGCAGATCATGCCGCACTGCACGGTGCTGCCCGCGCAGACGATTCCGCACGCGCCCTCGCTGCAGAGCTCCCCCTCGGCGCAGGCCATGCCGCACGCCCCGCAGTGTCTCGGGTCGACCAGCGTGTCGACGCACTCCCCGGCGCACGAGGTCTTGTCGGCCGCGCACGCCGAGCCGCACGCGCCGCCCGCGCACGTCTCGCCCGCGGGGCAGGTCTTGCCGCACTCCCCGCAGTTCGCCGGATCGAGCATCGTGTCGGCGCACACCTCGCCGCACTGGGTGGTGCCGCCGCCGCAGCTCGCGGCGCACGCGCCCGCGCTGCACACCTCGCCCGCCTTGCACTGCAGAAAACAGCCGCCGCAGTGGTTCGGATCGAGCGCGACCGCCGCGCAAAAGTCCCCGCACAGCTCTTGCCCCGCGGGGCAGCTCTCGGGACCGGTGTCGCTGAAGTCCGTCTGCGCCTTGGCGCACGCCGCCGCCAAAGTGCACGCGCCGAGACCGAGGGTCGCCCACCGGACGAAGGAGAGGATGCGCATCGATCCCGAGAATACCGGCACATTTGCCCGGCGTCCCGAAAGTTGCGCGCCCCCGCTACGCCCATCGTTTGCTCGCGACCGCCCCCAGGGCGGTCCGTCGAGATTTCCCGCGCTTCGCCGCTCAGTCGACCGCGGCGGCCCGGCGCAGCGCGCGCTCGACCACGACCCGCACCATGTCGCGCCGCCAGTCGGTGTCGTTGTCGAGGTTCGTGAGTGGCCGGCACTGCTTGTAGGCGGCCTCGACGTAGCTCGCGACGAGCGCCTCCGCGGCGACGTTCCCGACGAGCGGCCGCGTGGGCTTCACGCGCTTGGGGCGCGCAGCGAGCGCCGACACGACGACCTCGACGCTCGCTATCGAGCCGTCGCTCGTGCGATCCACGCGGGCGGCGGCGTTGAGCAGCGGGTAGTCGATGGCGCCGCGTCGCCGCAATTTCTCGAACGCGCTCTTGCGACCCACGACCCGCGGCACCCGCACGCGAGTCAGGATCTCGTCTGCGCGCTTGACCGTGTTGGCCAGTCCGTCCGGCGTATAGAACTCGGCCGCGGGAACGCTGCGCGTGCCGCTTGGACTGGCCAGCTCGAGCTCCGCGGCGAGCGCAATGAGCGCCGGGCCCGAGTCGTTCGAGGCCGCAGCGACGCAGTTTTTCCCGCTCGCGACGACGTGGCAAGCGCTCCCGTCCTTCTTCAGGCAAAAGCCGAGCGCCTCCCGCCAGAAGTAGGTCTGGTTGTAATAGACGCAGCGGGTATCGAGGCACACGTTGCCGCCGAGCGTGCCCATGCGGCGGTGGTGGGGGCCGCCGACGGCGCCGGTCGCTTCGGCGAGCGCCGGTGCGTGGCGACCGACCTCGGGGTGCGCGGCGATGTCGGCGAGCTTCGTCATGGCGCCGAGCTCGACGTGCGTGTCACTGACCGCGATCGAGGCGAGCCCGTCGACGCGCGAGAGCGACACGAGGTGCTCGGGCTCGACGAGGCCATGCTTCATGTTCGGAAGGAGATCCGTGCCGCCGGCGACGAGCCGCGCCGCATCGCCGAGCCGCACGAGCAGCGCGAGCGCCTCGACGAGCGACGTCGGGCTGTGGTGCTGAAAGACGGGCAGGGGCAGCATGGCGTGGTCCCGGGCTCACTCGGCGGCTCGCCTAAACAGGCTCACCTTGAACCGTCCTCGTCCGTGATCCTTCGTTGGTCGCTGCGGGGCGCGCTCTCGTAGATTCGACTACGCTCCGCGCGCTCCTCGCTCCCGCCTCGGCCGACGAATGATTCCGGTCCAACGTGAGCCTGTTTATCGGTGCCGCGCCCTCGCCATCCTTCTTTTCCCGCAGCGCCCGCAGCACCCGTGCTGGCGTGAATGGCAATCGGTCGAGGCGCACGCCGACCGCGTCGTAAATGGCATTCGCGATGGCGGGGATCGACGGGTGCAGCGGCCCCTCGCCCGCCTCTTTGGCGCCGAGCGGCCCCTCGGGGTCGTGGGACTCGACGATGAGCGCCTCGAGCTCCGGCACATCGAGGCTCGTCGGGATGCGATAGTCGAGCAGGCTTGGCCCCACGTGCAGGCCATCGGGGCGAATGACGTGCTCCTCGAGCACTGCCTCGGCCGCGCCCATGTACGCGCTGCCCTCCATCTGTCCGCGCACGATGACTGGGCAGATGGCCTTGCCGCAGTCGTGCGCGACCCAGACCTTGACGATGCCGACGTCGCCCGTCGCCGTGTCGACAAGGACCTCGGCGACGTGGGCTGTGAACGAGTAGGCGGGGCTCGCGCCGATCGTGCCGCCGCGGTAGTCGCCGCCGAGCTTCGGCGTGTTGTAGTGGCCGACCGACCCCAGGGTGCCGAATCGCGCCTCGGCGAGCTGAATCGCCTCAGTCACGTCCACGGCCCGGGCCGGGTCGTCCTTGTGGACGAGGGCTCCGCGCGTGACGACGACGCTCGACACGTCGCACCCGAGCTTGCCCGCCACCGCCTCGCGCAGCTTCTGCTTCACCTCGCGTGCGGCCATGAGCGCGGCATTGCCATTCATGAACGCGCCGCGCGACGAGTAAGCGCCGAGATCGACCGGCCCGAGATCGGTGTCGCCGCTCACGACGCGCACCGCCGAATAGTCGAGGCCGAGCTCGTCGGCGACGATGACGCGCAAGAGCTGGTCGCACCCTTGGCCGATCTCGCTCTGGCCGCTGAAGACCGTCGCGCGCCCGGAGCGGTCGACCTTGAGCTGCACCGCGCTCTGCGGCATCTCGTTCGGGTAGATTGGGTAGTTCGTGCCGCTGATGTACGCGCTGCCGGCGACGCCGAGCCCGCGTCCGAACGGCAGCTTGCCTCGCCGCTCCCGCCAGCCGCTGGCGCGTTCGACCTCGGCGAGGCACTCGAGAAAGCCATTCGAGGTGACGCGGAGGCCATTGAGGGAGTTGGTGTTCGGGCCGACGGCGTTCTTGCGGCGCAGCTCGATCGGATCGAGCCCGAGCTCGGTCGCGAGCTTGTCGAGCGCGACCTCGAACGCGAAGCGAGGCTGCACGCTGCCGTGCCCGCGCTTCGGCCCGCAGGGCGGCTTGTTCGTGAACACGCGCGTCGAGTCGAAGCGATACGCGGGCGGAAATACCGGCAGGGTGAGCAGCTGGCCCGAGTAGTAGGTCGTCACGAGGCCGAACGACGAATACGCGCCGCCGTCGATGAGGGTCTTCGCGTCGACCGCCGTCAAGGTTCCGTCCCTCATGCAGCCGACCTTGAAGTGCAGGTGCATCGGGTGGCGGCCGCGGTGCGCGTAGAACTCTTCCTCGCGCGTGTAGAGGATCTTCACGGGGCGGCCCGCCAGCATGCTGAGCTTCGCCACGCAGAACTCGAGGTCGAAGGGCTCGCTCTTGCCTCCAAAGGCGCCCCCGACCGGCGGCTGAATCACTCGAATGCGCGCCGCCGACAGGTCGAGCACGCGACTCAGCTCGCGGTGCAGGTAGTGGCCAACCTGCGTCGCGCTGTAGACCGTCAAGAGGCCCTCGCGATCGTAGTGCCCGACCGCGCAGTGCATCTCGATGGGCACGTGGGCGGTGCCTTCGAAGTAGTAATGGCCTTCGCTGACGACGTCGCTCTTTGCCAATTGCGTATCGACATCCCCGAAGCTGAGATCGACCTGCTTCGAGATGTTGTCCTGGCCGCTCTTGCCGAGGCCGATCTCCGGGCGGCGCAGCGCCTCGAACGGATCGGTCACGTGCGGCAAGAGCTCGTAGTCGACGGCGATGAGCTTCAACGCCGCGCACGCCGTCGCCTCGTCCACGGCGGCCACGGCCGCGACCCCGTCGCCGACGAAGCGCGCCACACTGAGGGCCAGCGGGTACTCGTCGGGCGTCCACGGGATGATGCCGAAGCGGCGCGGCATATCCTTGCCAGTGACGACCGCGTGCACGCCCTCGAGCGCGAGCGCGCGGCGGGCATCGATCGAGCGGATGCGGGCGTGCGGGTGGGGGCACCGCAGGATCTTGCCGTGCAGCATGCCCGGGAATTTCAGGTCGTCGGTGTAACGCACGACCCCGAGCCGGCGCAGCACGTCGCCGTGGCGCTCGATCGCCGGCGGCTCGGCGCGCCCGCCCCGCGTCGGATCTTCGGCGTCGTCGCTCACGGCCGCCTCGGGTGGGGTGGGGGCGTCGTCGCGGGCTCCACCTTGACGCTGGCGCTCTCCGCCGGCCGCGTGCCGATCGGCGGCGGAAGATGCTGCGGCCCGGTAAGGCCCAGCGTCCGTCCGGGCAAGCCCAGCATCGCCGGCTCTTCGCCCCGTTGTATTTTCGCGGCCAGCTCGACCGCGTCGATGATGGCCTTGTAGCCGGTGCAGCGGCAGAGGTTGTTCGAGATGGCGCAGCGGATCTCGTCCCGGGTCGGGCAGGGGTGCTCGTCGAGCAACGCCCAGCTCGTCATCAAGAAGCCGGGCGTGCAGAACCCGCACTGCGCGGCTCCCGTGCGATCGAAGGCGTCGAGCAGCGGGTGGAGCTCGGCGCCGCCGGGCATGCCCTCGACCGTGAGGACCTCGCGCTCGTCGCACTCGACGGCGAGCGTGAGGCAGCTCAAGACGGGCGCGCCGTCGAGCCGCACGGTGCACGCGCCGCAGTCGCCTTTGTCGCAGCCCTGCTTGGTCGCGAAGAGATCCAGGTCGTAGCGCAGGAGCTCGAGCAGCGTGCGGTTCGCCGGGATCGCGAGCTCCCGCCGATCGCCATTGATCCGCAGCGAGAGCGGCACGAGCCCCTTCTTGCGCAGAGGTATCATGGCGAGGGGCGCACCGCTGTCGTTCCGCGACGTGCGGCCTGGCCGAAGAGCGGATGCGGGTCGGGGAGCGAGCCAATCCCGAGCGCCTTGGCCGCGAGCGTGCAATACGCCTCGAGGTGCTCGCGCTCGGCCGGGGCCTTGCCGCCCATCAGGCCGAGGTTCAAGACCAGGAGCTCGAGCGGCACGTTGCCGACGCGCTCGCCGATCCCGAGGGCCGTGCCGTGGATGCGCTCCACACCGGCCTCGCTGGCCCAGAGCGCCGTCTGCAGCGCGAGCCCGCGATCGTTGTGCGCGTGCCAGTCGAGCCCGACGTGGGTTGCGCCGGCCGCGACCAGCAGATCGCGGGTGAAGCGCACGAGGCGAGCGACTCCATCGGGCGTCGCGTGACCGACGGTGTCACAGAGGCAGAGCCTCGCCGCGCCGTGATCGAGCGCCACGCGAAAGAGCTCCGAGAGGACCTCAGGGCGCGCGCGCGTCGTGTCCTCGGTCACGAGCGTGAACGGTACGCCCTGCCGGCGAGCCGCGCTTGCGGCCTCTTTGATGTGCTTCACGAGGAACGCCGTGTCCCAGTTTTCGGTGAAGTGGCGAATCGGCGAGCTGCCGATGAACGCGTACGCCTCGACGACGCAGCCGGTCTTCTGCTGCACCTCGGCGATCGCGAGCACGTCGCTCTCGACGGTACGCGCCGCTGCGGTCGGCGTCAGCGCGAGCCCGCGCGCGCGAATATGCTCGACTAGCGCCACGGCCTCGGTGCGCGACCGCAGGCTCGCTGCCGGGAGGCCGACGCTCACGACGTCGACGCCGATCCGCGCCATGAGCTCGAGCAGCGCGCATTTCTCTTCGAGTGGCGGATCGATCGCGGTCGCGTTCTGCAGGCCGTCGCGAAGCGTCTCGTCCACGACCTTGACGGCGCGCGAGCCTTGCCACTTCGGTACCGAGACCGTGTTCCAGTCGTACATGCGACTCTCTGCCGCGCGCCCGCGTCACGCGGCGCGGCGGCGCCGGGAGCATACGGCTCCCTCGCCGGTCGACCAAGCGTGAATCGCCGCGCGTGAGCGTCGCGCGAATCGATTCGCCCTGCGTGAAGCCGCGTCGTACGGGCGGAGCGGCTCAGCCCTCTTTGATCGCGCGGAGCTTCGTCGTCAGCTCGGGCAGGAAGAAGATGATGTTGAATCACAGCGCCTACAAATGCAAACTCTGA
>SYFR01000111.1 GCA_005800325.1 Myxococcales bacterium
GCGTGGAATCGTTCCGCGTGCCGGTGATTGCCGCGATCCACGGCGCCTGCATGGGCGGTGGGCTCGAACTCGCGCTCTCGTGTCGATACCGCATCTGCACCGATCACGCCAAGACACTGCTCGCGCTGCCGGAGACGATGCTCGGGCTGATTCCCGGGCTGGGTGGCACGCAGCGGCTGCCGCGCGTCGTCGGAGAGGCGCGCGCCGCGGAGATGATCTGCCTCGGCCGCAGGCTCTCGGCGCTCGAGGCGCTCGACTGGGGGCTCGTCAACCGCGTCGTTCCGGAAGGCGGCGAGCTGCTCGCCGAGACCCTCGCGTGGCTCGCGCCCATCGTGGCCGGCGCGCCGATCGCACAGTCCGCGGCGCTGCGCGCGATGCGCGCGTCGTACGAGGTGCCGCTCGAGCGCGGCCTCGAGCTCGAGAGCGTCTACTACGACGAGACGCTGCGGAGCAAAGACCGCCTCGAGGCGCTGAGCGCGTTCGCCGAGAAGCGCAAGCCCGTGTTCACCGGGCAGTGACCGCCTGTGGGCGTCTCGGCGCGCCGACTCGGTCCGTTTTTGAACGGCCTGAAGAAACGAAAAAGCCCCGCGGCCGGGATGGGTGGCCGCGGGGCAGAGCCGAGGGGGAACGGAGAAACGAGACGTCTGGTTGTGCCTTGCGTCGACGCGCGAGGCGGAGCCGGGGGGGGCGCTCAGGCCACGTCGACCAGCTGATCGCGGAGCTTGTTGCGCGCGCGGGCCTCGAGCTGACGCACGCGCTCCCGGCTGATGCCGAGGCGCACGCCGAGGGTGGCGAGGGTCGCGCCGTCATCCTCGAGGTAGCGCGCCGATACGATCTCGCGCTCGCGCGTGCTCAGCGCGTTGAGCGCCTCGCGCACCCGGTGGTGAAGTTGGTCGTGCTGCTCGTGCTCGGCCGCTTGCGCTTCCGGCGAAGGCAGCGGATCGACGAGGCCATCGTTGCGCATGTGCACCTCGTCCTCGAGCATGAGATCCGGCGTCGAGAGCGCGAGGCGCACGGCGGCGACGTCCTCGGGGCTCGCCCCGAGCTCGCGCGCGATCTCCTCGTCGGTCACTTCGCGCCCGCGCGCTTGGCGCAGCCGCTGGACCGTGATCGGCAGCTTGCTCGCGAGCTTGCGGCCGATGCGGGTCGAGGGCGCTCGCACGATGCGGCGGTTGTCGAGGGCGAAGCGACGCACGAAGGCGCGCACCCACCACGCGGCGTAGACGGCGAAGCGCACGCCGCGCTCCGGCTCGAAGCGCGCTGCCGCCTGCAAGAGCCCGAGGCGCCCCTCGGCGACGAGATCGTCGTCGTGGCGCGCGTGGCCGCGGTAGCGTCGCGCGATCGATCGCACGAGCGGAACGTGGGCGGTGACGAGCGCCTCGAGCGCCGCGCGCGACCCGCGCTGATAGGCAGCGACGAGCTCGCGCTCCTGGTCGGACGTCAAGAGAGTGGAAGGCTTTGCGCCGGATGATTCGTTGGTCATGGCGATAGGTCACGCCGCGCGGCTGAGCAACCCCGTATTGCTCGCCGTCACCGTGGTTGCCCGAGCTTGTGCAGGGCTTGTGCCACGGCGCGCCGCGGCGCCCGACGTGTCGCGGATCGCCGTAAATTACGGCGATCGTGGTCATCGCGCGGCCGCGACGAGCGGCTCGGCACGTGTGGCAAGCTGCCCCGACTTGCCACGCTGCCCCAGCGCGCATGGGCCGCTCCCGGTCACGTACGCGCGCCCCGGTTTCTGCCGAGTCTTGCGGGGCGCGCCGCCGCCCGAGCGCCCGGCGAAAGATGGACACGGGCGCGAGCCCCGCGGTAGATGCGAGCCAGGATGACGAGCGCGAACGCGAGCCGGCCGACGGTCGTCGTGGCGATGGGCGGGCACGCCTTCATGCTCGCGGGCGAAACAGGGTCCTATGCCGAGACGATGCGCAACGCGCGCGCGATCTGCAAAGAGCTCATGACGCTGGTCGAGCGCGACTACAGCGTCGTCATCACGCACGGCAACGGGCCGCAGGTCGGCCGCCGCCTCGATCAGACCGAGCACGCGCGCGCCGAGGTGCCGCCGATGCCGCTCGATGTGCTGGTGGCCGAGACCGAGGGCAGCCTCGGCTATTTCCTCCAGACGTCGCTGCTGAACGAGCTGCGCGCGCGCGACATCCGCCGCTACGTCGTGACGATGGTCACGCAAGTGCTCGTCGATCCGGGCGATCCGGCGTTCGCGAATCCGCAAAAGCCGGTGGGCCCGTTCCTCTCGCAGGAGAAGGCCGAGGAGCAGCGCGATCGCTTCGGGTGGACGATCGGCACCGACAAGCGCGGCTGGCGCAGGCTCGTGCCGTCGCCGAAGCCGCTCAAGGTCATCCAGCGCAAGATGGTGCGCGAGGCGGCGGGCGCGGGGCACATCGTGGTGGCCGCGGGCGGCGGCGGGATCCCGGTCACGCTCGGCGAGGCCAACGACTACGTGGGCGTCGAGGCGGTGATCGACAAGGATCTCACCTCGAGCGTGCTCGCGACCGACGTCGGCGCCGATCTCCTCGTCATCCTCACCGCCGTCGACGCGGTGTCCCTCGACTGGGGCACACCGAACGAGCAGCGCCTCGGCGCCGTCACGCTCGCCGAGTGCGAGCGCTACATCCAGGGGGGCCACTTTCCGCCGGGATCGATGGGGCCGAAGGTCGAGGCGATCTTCGGGTTCTTGCAGCGGGGCGGGCGCCGCGGCCTCATCACGAGCCCAGCCGCGCTGGCCGACGCGCTCGACGGCAAGGCGGGCACGCACTTCGTCGGGCGGATCTGACCGAGCTCGTGAGGCCGCGGCGACGAGCGATCGGGCGCGTGATGAGGCCGCAGCGACGAGCGATCGGGCGCGTGAGGCCGCGGCGACGATCGGGCGCGTGATGAGGCCGCGGCGACGAGCGATCGGGCTCTCGGCACGCGGCTTGCGAACGGCCGGACGACTGCTCGGGTACGGCAAAAAACCACGGGAAAGGTGTGCCATGATGGGCCGAATGAAGACGAACTTGGCTGGCTGGAGCGCGTGCGCCGTCCTCGGCGCGTTCGCGTCGGGATGCAGCGACGACGCGGCCGCGGGGCCCGCAGACAGCGTGGCGATCGCGACCGTCTTCAGCGTCGAGCGGACGAGCGCGTTCTTGAACGACGTCGCCGTGAGCGACGCGGGGCCCGTGTTCGTCGCGGGGCAGCTCGATGCGCCATCGTTCGACGTCGTACCGACCTCGTTCGTGGCGCGCCTCCCCGCGAGCGGCGAGGGGGCGGACGCGTGGCGTCTCGAGCGCCCTGGCTACGACACCTTTCGCGTCGCGGCCGGCTCCGACGGCAGCGTGTTCGTCGCCTCGCAAATCTTCGAAGACGGCGCGCTCGGCACCGTCGCTCTCAAGGCGCCCGCGTACCCGGCGAGCTTCGTCGCGAAGCTCACGAGCGACGGCGCGGCCGAGTGGGTGAAGTACGCGAGCAGCCCGAACGTCGTCTCGGCGGAGCTCGCCGCGCGCCCCGACGGCGGCGTCGTGGTCGCTGGCGTCTTCAGCACCACGCTGAGCGTGGGCGAGCTCTCGCTCGAGGGCGAATTGACCGGAGGCGGCAGCCATCTCTACGCGCTCTCCCTCGCAGGCGACGGCGCGCCCGAGTGGCTCATCGGATTTCGCGACGACAGCGTGCAGTCGTCGAGCGTCGCGGTGGATCCCGCGAGCGGAGACGTGGCGCTCACGGGCGGTTTCTACGGCGACATCAACTTCGGCGACGGCCCGAAGACGAGCGGCCCATCACAGGCGCTTTTCTTCGCGCGGCTGAAGAAGGATGGCAGCCCGCGGTGGAGCCGCCACTACATCGGGGGCGCCCAGCTCCGGGCGAAGTTCTCGACCGAAGGCGAGCTGCTCGTGGGCGGCGCGCCGTGGGGCTTCACCGATGTCGGCGTCGACTTCGCGGTGTCGCGTCCCTTCGTCGCGCGGATCGGCAGCGGCGGCGCGACCTCCTGGGCGCGGCTCTTGACGGGCCCCGAGGTGTACCAGCCGTGGACCGCGCTCACGACCGCGCCGAACGGCGTGGCGCTCGCGTACGTCGAGACGATCGCCAGCAGCGAGGGCGTGAACGGGGTCGGCACGAGGGCGGTGGCCGTGCGCGCTTACGACGCGAGCGGTGAGCTCGCTGGCGAGCACGCCGTCGACGTCGCGTTGACCAACGACGGCAACAGCTACGGCATGCAAGGCGCGCTCGCGTCGAACGCCCACGGCGACGCGGTGCTCGTGGCGTCCGAGTCGCGCTGGGATCCGAACACCGGCCAAGAGAAGCGCAAGGCGCAGCTCGTGAAGCTGCGCGTCGAGCCAGCGGCGAGCGAGTGAGCGAGGCTGCGCCAGACCCTCTCGGGGAATTCTGATTCGAGCGAGGCCGTGTCGCATCGGCGTGGAGAGACGCCGCGACCCTCGGCCATCGAGCACCCGCGTCACCACGAACGACGTTGACGATCGCGCCTTCGGAGAACATGCTGCCGCGCCACGCACAACGGCTCGCGCCCCGGAGGATCGAAATGAAACGCGTTCTGGTTACCACGTTGCTCGCTCTCGGCGTCTTCGCTTGCGACAAGGAGGAGACGGCACAGAAAGAGCCGGCCGCATCCGCGCAGGCGGCGCTCACCGGGGCCGCGCCGAGCACCGTCACCGCGGCCGCGCCGTCGGCGAAGCGCGCAGGCAAGGCGGGGCTCGCGACGGCGCACCTGGCCGCGAGCTGCGAGGTGCTGGCGCGCGTCGATGTGGCGGCGCTGCTCGCGCTGCCGGCGATCAAGAAGGAGATCGTCCCGGCGCTCGAGGAGATGAAGGCCAAGGAGCCGAAGGACGACTCGGGCAAGCGCTTCAAGGCATTCTTGACCGAGGCCGGGATCGATCCGCTGAAGGACGTCTCCGAGCTCGCGCTCTGCATCACCGATCTCGCGGGCGCCATGCCGGGCGCGGCGACGCGGAAGGAGCCGGGCGTGACCTTGCTGCTCGCCGCGAGCGTGAAGCCGGGCGCGCTCGTGCCGGCGCTGCTCAAGCACGGCAAGGCCGACAAGGTGAGCGAGACCGAGATCGGCGGCGTCAAGGCGGTCACCGATCCGAAGGGCGAGATGTTCGCGGGACAGGCGGCCGATGGCGTCATCCTCGTGGCGAAGGGCAAGGGCGACTTCGAGGCGGCCCTCAAGGCGGGCGACGCCGCGGGCAAGCTCGGCCTGCCGCTCGAGGTGCCGATCGCGTTCGCGATCCCGGGCGACACGATGCAGACCCTCATGAAGCAGGCTGGTCAGCAGAATCCGTTCGCGGCGCAGGTCGACAAGGTGGGGCGCGCCGCGCTCACCGCCGACCTCGTGAAGAACACGCTCGCGGTGCGGATCGACATGGCCGACGAGAAGGCGGCGATGGAGCTCGCGGGCGCGCTCAAGATGATCCTCGGACAGCTCAGCAAGGGGCCGGCGCAGGCGGGCCCCATGGGGATGGCGGGCAACGCGCTGAAAGACGCGAAGGTCGACGCCATCGGCAAGGAGCTCGTCGCGGAGCTCGCGATCCCCGCCGCACAGATCGAGGCGCTGACGAAACAGCTCGCCGAGTCGATCCGCAAAGGCGAGCTGCGTTAGTCGCCCGAGGTGACAGGTGTGAAGCGTCGAGCGGCTCCGGCCGCGCCATCCGTGCAGCGGGGCAGGCTCGGCGAGGGGGGTTCACCAGGCGCGGTCAAGCCGTGTGCACGCCGGGTAGCGGATAGTCGCTGAGGGCCACGCGGTTGCCCTCCGGATCGCGCAAGTAGGACGTGTGCGCGGTGCGTGACTCGATGGCGTGGCCGCGCGCGGCGAGCGTGGCTTCGAGCGCGGCGCGTTCGTCGCTGGTCACGGCGAGCGCGAGGAGGAACGGGCCGCGGCCGATCCCCTCGACGTGGAGCGGAGGCGCCTCGGTGCGCTCGAGCATGAGGACGCCGTCGCCGAGCGCGAGCCAGATCGAGCGCAGGGTGCCGCTCGTGTCCGCGTGCCGCGCGACCTCCTCGAGCCCCAGCTCCTCGCGATAGAACGCCGCCACGCGTGACAGGTCGGAGACGCCGAGGGCGAGATGGTGAAGGCGCCGTTCCATGCGCGGCAGGCTTGTTCGAGCCGCGGGGCGGGCGCAATATTGATGGCATGTCCCTTCGACCTCGCGTTTCTCGCCGACTCGCTTCGTTCGCTTCGCTCGCGTCGTTCGCTCCGCTCGCTTCGGTCGCCATGCTCGGCGCGCTCGCGCTTGGTTCGGGCGCGTTCGGTGCAGCGTGTGGCTCGGAGGTGAACGTCTTCTCCAACGCCACGGTGGGAGCCGGCGGCGCGGGCGGCGA
>SYFR01000112.1 GCA_005800325.1 Myxococcales bacterium
GGGAGGGGTGCGCGGACCGCCGCCGCTCGACGGCGACTCCGCAGCGGCCATCGTGAAGGCCCAAGCCCCGCGCCGGCGCGACGGGGTCACGCCACCTCGCTCGGCATCGTCGCGTCGTCCTCGAGCGCCGCCGCCGGACGAACCCCGACGAGGCTCGCGCGGCTCAGCGCGATGCGCACCCGCGTGCCGTCGCGCACCATCGTGCCGAAGCCCCCGTCGATGACGAGGATGGTGTCGTCAGCGGTGTGGATCGAGACGGTCCCGGGGCGCAGCGCGTCGACCTCGAGCCCGGGCATCGCGCGCAGCCGCCTGCGGCCGCTGGCCCCCTCGACGACGAGCTCTTTCGCTCGCGCGCTGAGCCGCCACTCGGAAGCGTTCACGTCGACAATCTCGACGAGCATCGTGCACACCTCGGCCATGTTGCTCCTTCCCTTGGGTCGCGTCCCCTGCGACCAACCGCTCGAGGTAGGAGGCCGGTACACCATCCGTGCCACGCCGCAGTTCACGCGATTCGCCGCACATTCCTGCACCGCCGCGAGATTGCGCGCCTCACGCGCCTGTGACCATCTGTCCACGGCGGGGCAGATTGCACCGCTCGAGCCTCGCTGATGCGCGTGGGTACCGCGAGGCCACTGAGTCCGCGTGGAACGGCCCCGAGCGGGCGTGACGCGGCGCGCGTGGTACATGGCTTGCGGGCTCGACCTAGGGTGCCTGGCTCGGTCGCGCTCGCATCCCTCGCTCGCCGCGTGGTCTCGGCGGCGGTCCTCGCGCACGCGCTCGAAGGCTGCGCGACCGCCGACACGCGCAGCGCACGCGCACCTGCCTCGCCCCGCGCCGATGCGCCCGCGGAGGCGAGCCGCGTCACGCGTGCGAGCGGAGTCACGCGCGCGACCGGGGTGCATCGCCCCTCATCGATCGACGCGACCGACGCGATCATCGTGGAGGTCATGACCCACGTCGCTCCGAGCGTCGTCCAGCTGCTCGCGGCCATGCCGCCGCGCAGCGCGCACACGCCGGTTCGCGCGCTCGAGGGGGAGCCGTTCGTGATCGTGCGGGCGGGTCCGCTCGGAACCGGAGTCGTCGTGGGACACGACCTCGTCCTCACCACGTCACACGTCGTCGAGCGAGCCGGGGCGCTGCGCGCGCGCACCGCCGAGGGCGTCGAGCTACCGGCAGCGATCGTGGCGCGCGACCGGGCGCACGATCTGGCCCTCCTGCGCGTGTCGGGTCCGCTCGGACGCGCGCTGCCCATCGCCATCGGCGCGCAGGCTCCGCAGGCCGGGGAGCTCGTGCTCGCGCTCGGCGATCTCTACGGCCTCGGCCCCACGGTCACCGTCGGCGTCGTGTCGCACTCGAGCCCGCGGCCCGGGCCGAGCGCGCCGCTCGTCACCGCCACACTCGAGACCGACGCGGTCATCAACCTCACGAACACCGGCGGACCGATCGTCAATGCGCGCGGCGAGCTCGTCGGGATCGCCAACGCGAAGCTCACCGAACAGCGCGCGATGCGCGGCATGGGCTACGCCGTCGCTGCGAGCGCCATCGAGCCGTTGGTGCGCAGCGTGAGCGCGTCGCTCGACACGCCGCTCCGCAACGGCGAGCCAGAGCAAGCCGGCGCCCTGCGCGGCATCGCGACCGCCTCGCTCGGAGCTTCGCAACGCGAGACGTATGCGATCAGCGAGAACGTGTCGCACGGCGCGGTCGTGACCAGGATCGACAGCGCGAGCCCGGCCGCAAAGGTCGGGGTCGAGCCGGGCGACGTGATCGTCGAGGTCGACTTCACGCCGGTGCTCGACGACCGCTTCTTCGCGCAAGCGGCCGAGCGCGAGGGCCCGCTGCTCATCCTCATCGTGCGGGGCAACGCGGCCGCGTACGTGCTCGTCCACCCGTGACGACAGGGCCCCCACGTGCGTGAGTACCGCAGCGACGATGGCTTACCGGAGGGAGGCGAGCAACGCTCGCGTCCCGAGGTCACGCAAGGCGCGAAGCGCCGCGTACACGACGCAGGTGGGCCCTCTTCGGGCCGAGAGCTAGAGGACCGCGGTCTCGCAGCCCAGCACCACCTCGATCGCGGCCTCGTTGTCGGCCTTGAGCGCGGCGCAGGTCTCGGGACAAAGCACGATCGCCGTGGGATCCACCGCGTCGTCGAAGCGCCAGCCGCCGCCCTTGCATGCTTTGTCGAAGGGCACGACGAAGGCGTCGCCCTCGCCCGGCGTGATCTCGACGTTCACCTTGCCGAGGCCGACTTCGCCTTCGGCGACTTGCTTCGGCAGGTCGTATTCGCACGGCAAGACATCGCCGCGCACCTTGCCGAGCGCCTCGTGAAACGAGCCCGCGACGTCGCCGCTCGCGACCAGGATCGCGGCGTCGGTGCCGCCGGCCTTCGCGATGACGTTCGCCGTCGACTGGTCGACGCCGGGCAGGCCGACGACGTAGGTGTAGACCTTCGGGCTCGACGCCGCGGCCGCTGCCGCGAGCCCGGCGACCGCGTCCGGCGACTCGGGATCGACGCCGCCGCACGTCTCGGCCGGGCCTTGCGGAACGCCGTCGGTGACGAGCAGCACGGCGGCGGCCTGCTTCGGCTTCGCCTGCGCGGTCTCGAGCGCCATGAGCAGCGCGCCCCCGAGCGCCGGATACATCGGCGTGCCGAAGCCGTCCGGGCTCTCCGCGTCGAGCGCCAGCTTGATCGCCGCGCCGTTCGCGGGCAGCGGCCCGAGCGCCACGGACGGGACCATGTACGCCTGCTGATCGCACGCGGGCGTCGCGTCGGGAGCGCGCGGAAAAAATCGCAGCGCCGCAGAAATTCCGGCGTTTTCTGGATCGTCGACGAACGCGCCGAGGCCCGCCTTGGCGCTCTCCCACTTGCTGCCGAACATCGACGACGAGCGGTCGAACAAGATGAAGAGGTTGACGGGCCGTGCCTCCGCCGCGAGCTCGTAGAGCGCACACGCCTCGGAGGCGCCGGCCCCGCCCTGGCCGATGAGCGAGAAGCCACCCTGCCCGCTCGAGCTCGTCGCGCCCGCGCCCGCACCGCACGCGCCGCTGAAGAGCAAACCTGCGGCGGTCGCTAGCCCGACGACCACGAAGGCGCGCGAGCGGTAGCCCGCCGGCACTCGCCAGCCCGTCGTCGCCCGACACCGCGCTCGGTTCGCGCGCACTATTGCACCGGGATCTGCAGCGTGAAGGCGCTCATGCCGTCGGAGCCGCTCGTGCCGACGCCGCCGTCGACGTTGATGCCGCCGAAGCCGCCCTTGCCGCCC
>SYFR01000113.1 GCA_005800325.1 Myxococcales bacterium
CCGCCGCCATTGCCGCCGGTCCCGCTGGCCGCGACGCTGCTCGCGCCAGGGCCTCCGCTCGCGACGGGCGCCGGGCTCAAGGGGCCGTCCGAGAAGCCGCACGCGGCCGAGAGCGACATGCCCGCGAACACCACGAGCGGAGCCACGCGAAGCTTCGTGCAGCGAGGCACGACCGACGCGCCGGTCGGTACGGAGCGCGCACCACTGAGCCGCTCGCCGTGCCTCATTTCGCGAGCTCCTCGCGCAGCCAGGCGACGGCGGCCTCGACGATGGTGTCGCGGCCGGCGAGCAAGTCGGACTGGCGCTGCACGACGTACACGTCCGGCTCGACGCCTTGGCCAATCAGCGCCTCGCCCTCGAGGCTGATGCTGTCACCGGACGCGAGCTGGTAGCCGAGGGGCCCCCACGGCGAGAACTCGTAGAAAGTCGAGAACGCGCCCGCCGTTCGCGTGGGCCCGAAAATCCGCACGTTTGGCGCTCCCTTCGCCCCGAACGGGAAGAAGTCGCTCGCCGAGCCGTCACGGTGAATGAGGATCGCGATCGGGAGCTCGGTGGCCCAGTCCTTCGACCCGACTTCGTACGGGCTCTGGAACTTGTACTTGGAGAAGATGCTGAGACCCTCGGCCAGGTCCTCGGGGCCGGCGTACCCCGCGCGGTCGATCGGGCTGCGAAACACGAGGCGCACCGAGGCGGGACGCAGCAGCGCGGTCGCGGTCGTGGCGCCGTCGAGCGTGCCGCCCGAGCCCGCGCGGTGGTCGAGAATGACGCCCTTGGCCTCCGCCTTGAACTTGGTAAAGGCCTTCTTCAGATTGCCATTGACGTGGCCATTGGGCTCGCCGCCGCCATAGAGGGTGTCCCAGATCAGGCCGAAGATTGCCTCGCTCGGCTGCGTCCCGGCGACACGCCCGGAGTAGAAATCCCACCAGATCCCGTGATGGGCCGGCGGATTGCCCTCTTCGAAATAGTAATGAGGGCGGTTGTCGCAGTTGACCTGTCCGCCGCCCCCCTCGGGCAGCGACGCGACGGCGAGGGTCTTCGGGATGGGATCGCACATGCCCGTCATTGGGTCGCAGGTGAGCACGGTGAACGTCGAGGCGTGGGCGAGGATGAGCCCGCGCATGCGCTCGTAGAGCTCGGTCACGACGCGGTCGTCGCAAGCCTGCCACCAGTTCCAGTCGACCTCCGAGAGGCCGAGCGCCCACTCGATGGGGTGCACGCCGTCGACGGCGACGAGCCGATAGCCGGAGACCAAGCCCGCGTCACCGGCTTCGCCCGTGTGCGAGACGAGCACGTCGGGGTACTTCGGGTGCTTCGGCCAGACAGCGACCGAGGCGTCGGCGTCCCCCGCGATGAAGCAGACGTCGAGCCGCTTCTTGCGGACGAAGCCGTCGAGCCCGCCGCGGGTGCTCGTGTGCCAGTCATGCAGCCGCCGGATCGCCTTGCCCCACACGCGCCAGAACTCATAGGCGGTCTTCGCCGAGCGCATCGACTCGACGATCTCGAGCGCCGCCGGCAAATCGTGGGTCCTCGTCTTCTTCCCGCCGAAGAAGTTCTCGAGTTGGCCGCGGATCGTGTCGACGACGCGATCCCTCACCGCGGCGTGCGGCAAGGGCGGAACGAATGCGCGCCCGAGGCGGCAGCTCTGGTGGATGCACTCGCTCTCGGCGCCGCAGCTCGGATCGCCCGTGCCGCTGCAGCTCTTCGGCCCCTCGTACGCGCCGTCGGGGACGAGCTCGAACGCGTCGAGGTGCGAGCCCTTGGAGTCGAAGTCGAGGACGCGCAAATAGACGGCCTCCACGGACTCGCCGTCGATCGGAAAGGCGTTCGAGGCGAGCTCGACCCAGCCGTCGCTGGTGGTGCGCCCGGTCGGACCGAGCTTCGCTATTTCGAGCTCGCGGCCGCTCGCATCCGGGTAGCGCGCGGTGAGCTGCGCCGCGACGCCGCCGTGCCGCGCCCAGACCGTCGCGCGGTACGAGCCCTTGTTCTTGGGGAGTGTCTTGACGAGCAGCCGCTCGGCGCAGCCCTTGCTCAAGTTCGTCTCGAGCGCGAGGACGTGCGACCCGGAGAGCGCGTCGGCGACCTCGAGCTCTTCAAAGCCTGGCGCCTTGCACTCATCGGGGGTGTCGCTCGGGACGTAGCGATCGCTCGCGGGATCGAAATCCTCCCCGAAATCCGTGAACGCGACGCCGTCGGTCGCGGGCACGAAGCTGCCCTCCGCGTCGAAGTCGCCGGCGCGGGCCGTGCTCGCGAGCGCCGTCGTCAAAGCCAAGATGGCGAAGCTCGCGAGCCAACGCCACCTGCGGGAGCGGGGAGTCAGTGCCATGGAGCCCTCCGGTGGCGCTTCTCGGAGAACTTCGTCAGAGCGGGTGCGGGCGGCTCGACGCGCGGCCTCTGGTGAAGCGCGACCTGCGCGAAAAGGCCCGGCTCGATCGCGAAAGGTGGCGCCAGAGCCGCGCTCTTCTGCGTCATGCCGCCCGCTGCCGGCGCGATGACGGCGTCGTCGACGACGATCTCGCCGCTGCTCGCGTTGTGGATGTAGAGCCACGGAGCCCACTGGCGCTCGGGCACGAGGGCCGCGTAGTGGCACCATCCGTCGGTGGGCTGCTCGGCGTCGGCACCGATCGGAGCCATCGCCTCCTGGTCCTCGAAGCTGAGCACCGCGGCTTCGACGTCGAGGCACGTCCCCGACGGCACACGCACGGCGAACGAGACGTCGAGCGCGCTGCCCTCCTTGGCCACGCCGACGCCGACGAGAATGCCATTCGGCGGCACGCGAGCGCACTTGATCCCGCTCTTGCATGCGGCGCCGAGCGCGACCTTCGGGAGTGCGTAGCTGAGCTGTTGCGGGCTCGGCCCGGTGAGCCAGCCATACTGGCTCGAAAACGCGCTCAGCCACTCGAAATCTCCGTCCCAGAGCAGGTTGTCGTGACGCGCGACGTTGCCATACGGATTGCGCAGCTCGACCGTGCGCTTGGTCATGGCCGGAGCGCCGCCACCACCGCCAGCGCCGGCGCCCCCGGCTCCGCCCGCGCCGCTCCCCGGGGCCGGCTCGAGACGCTCCTCGACGCAGGACGCCTGCACCGCGACAGAGCCGACCACGGCGAGCGCCAGAACCGTGGGCACCAACAGCGCCGCGGGCGCCGCGATCCGATTGACCCACAGCGAGGCACGCTTCATGGCCCGCGCCTCCCGTCGTTCTGCGCCCGCACCCACGCGAGCGCCGCCTCGAAGACGGTGTCGCGCCCGGCGAGCAGATCGCTTTGTAAAGGCTGCACGAGCTCGTCGGGGACGACGCCGAAGCCATTGTTCGTCGCGCCGTCCGCGGTGAGCGTGTCGCCGGTCGCGACGGTGTAGCTCATGCCGAGCCAGTACCCGAAGTGGAGCAACGTCGAGAAGGAGCCGCTCGTCATGTGGGGACCGAAGAGCCGCACGCCGGGGGCGCCCTTCATCCCGAGCGCGAGCCAGTCGCTGGCCGAGACGTCCTGCGTGAGGAGCAGCGCGACGGGGATGGGCGCTTGCGCCGCGCCGCCCGCGTAGTCGACCTCACCGAGCGCGAGGCCCGCCTCGAAGAGCGCCTTGCCAATCGCGAGCGTGGGCTGAAGATCGCCGGCACGCTGGCGTGTCTGAAATAGAGTGAGCGGTTTGTTCTCGAGCGCGAAGCTCCAGATGATCTGCGGGCCGACGATGGTTCCTCCGGTGCCGCGGCGATGATCGAAGATGACGGCCTTGGCGTCCTCGTCGAGGAGGAGGTTCATCGCCTTCTTGAGCTTCGCCCCGACGCCGTCCTGCCCGGTCTTCGTGTAGAGCGAGTCCCACTCGACGCCATAGATCCGCTCGCTCGCGTCCGCCTCCAGCACCGGGCCCGCGAACACTTCGCTCTGACCGCCGTGGTTCTTCGGCGCGCCGGCGACGTGGCGCAGCGTGCGGTGGTCGCACTCGACGCCGTCGAAGGAGTCGGCCGGCAGGAGCGGGCCGAGCTCGGCGATGCCGATGGTCTCGAGCGCGCCGCATTGCTTCGTCGTCGCGTCGCAGCGCACGATCTCGAGCTCGTGGGCGAAGCGCGACACGAGCGACCGCAAGGCGGCGAGCTGCTCGGCGCTCGTCGTGTGATTGGCCTGCGCGGGCTGCGCGAAATAATGCTCGATCTGCGCGCGCGCCCACACGATCGGGTGCTGGCCGTCGACGCGCACCAGGCGGTCGCCGGCGTGAAGGCCCATGGTCCGCGTGGAGCCGACGTGGGAGACGAGCACGTCTCCGAGCGCGGCGTCGCTCGGTGCGACGTCGGTGGACGCGTCGCCGATGCCGCCCACGAAGCACACGTCGAGGGGGCTCGGGTTGTCGATGGCGTAGTCGGACAGGCCGCTCGTGCCGGTGTGCCCGTCGTTGAGGCGGCGCACCGCGAGCATGAAGCCGTTCCAGAAGGCGAACGGGTGCGTCGCGTGACGCATCTGCTCGATGGCGACGAGCGCCTTCGGTAAGTCGAGCGTGCGCGAGAGGTACGGACCGAAGAGGAACCGGAGCCGGTTCTCGAGGTAGGCGGTCACGTCCTCTCGGTCGGCCGGGATCGGCGGGACCCACGCGTTGACGTTGCGACACTCGGACCAGTAACACTGCTGGCCCGTGCCGCAGGCGACGGCGTCGGCCGAGCCCTGGCACGCGCTGCCGAGCGCGACGTCGCTCGGGCCGGTACGCACGAGCTCGACGGCATCGAGCTCGCCGCCGTTGGGCGAGAACACGCCGACTTCGATCGTCGACCGCGCGCCGTCGATGCGAATGCCTTCGTTCGCGAGCTCGATCCAACCGTCGCTGGTGATGCGCCCCGTCGGGTAGAGGGCCGCGACCTCGTCGAGCCGCGCGCTGCCCGCGTGCGTGACGCCGACGAAGCCCGACGCCTCGCCGCCGCGGATCCAGAGGCTCGCGCGATACGAGGACGCGCCGTCGGGCAACGGGGCCAGAAAGCGCGCCTCGCCGTAAGGCCCGAGCGAGACGACGTGGGCGCCCGAGAGCGCCGTGTCTGTGGCGGCGCGCGCGGGCGCAAGCGCATCGGGCTCTGCGGGCGGCGGCAGCTCGCTCGCCTCGAAGTCGAACGCCACCGCCGCGCCGTCGGCGAACACGAAGCTGCCGTCCGCGGCGAACTCTCCGCCGTACGCCCGGTCGCCCGCGAGGAGCGCGCCGAGGGAGATCGCCGCCGCAATCGGTCGCCGCATTCGGGCCATCCTCATATCACAGCGAGCGGCGATCGAGCGCGTCAGGCGTCGCGGGGGCGATCGCGATCATGCCGGTGCCGCGAACGTCGCGAGCTCGAGCGCGAGCGCAGGATCCGAGGCATCGACGACGCCCTCGATCCGGTAGTCGAGGCCGCGCGCAAGGACCGGCGCCATCGAGAGCGCGAGCTCGCCGACATCGAGGAGAGGGTCGCCGGTGAGCGAGGCGAGAGAGGCGACGCCACGATCGCGGATCCCGCACGGCACGATCATCGCGAAGGCGTCGAGGTTCGTCGTGAGGTTGAGCGCGAAGCCGTGCATCGTGACCCAGCGCGAGAGGCGCACGCCGATGGCGCCGAGCTTCACGGCGCGCCGCGCCCACGGCAGACCCGCCCACTCGCTCGGACGCTCCGCGTCGGCCCAGATCCCGACAAGCCCGTCGACGCACCCCGCCTCTACGCCGCGCTCGCGGGCGACGAGGATCATGACCTCGGCGAGCGCGCGCACGTAGCGCCGCACGTCGCAGCGCTCGGGGCGCAAATCGAGGATCGGGTAGCCGACGAGCTGCCCCGGGCCGTGATAGGTGACGTCGCCGCCGCGCCCGGTGGTCGCGAGATCGACTCCCGAGGCCGCGAGCAGCGAAGGGGTGAGCAGGACGTTCTCGGCCTTGGCGCCGCGCCCGAGCGTGATCACGGGATCGTGCTCGACGAGCAGGACGACGTCCCCGAGCGTGTTCGTACGGCGCGCCGCGTGGAGCTCTTCTTGGAGCGCGTGGACGGCGGCGTAGCGGCGCCTCCCGAGCCAGAACGCGCGCGCGATTCGCGTGGTCGCGGGGATGGCGCCCAAACTCTACATGTCCTCGGGATCGTCGCCCGCGAGCTCGCCGCGCACGGTTCGCGGCCCCTCGTCGAGCTCGGGCGCCGGCCCGCGCAGGGACGGTGGCGGCCCTCGGAGCGACGAGGGCGGCTCGCCTCGCTCGGACGGAGGAGCGTCGCCCGCCTCGCTCGGCGGCCCCTCGAGCTGCCTTTGCACGCGCGCGCCGCCGTCGCCGAGCGCCTGCTTGTTCTCGAGGTAGCGCAGCACGCTCTCGTCCGAGGCGCGCAACAGCACGGCGCGGAGATCGGCGGCAAGCGGGGACTCGAGGATCAAGCGATCGCCCGTGTCGGGATGCTCCACCTCGACGCGGACGAGGTGCAAGAAGCTGCGATCGAGGCCGTGCTTCTCTTCGAAGTAGCGGTTCGTCGGCGCGTGGCCGTAGCGCATGTCGCCGAGCACCGGGTGGCCAAGCGCCGCGAAATGCCGGCGAATCTGGTGCGGCGCGTGACTCTCGGGGACGACGCGCACGATCGAGTGGCCACCTCCGATGGCGAGCCGGCGGTAACGCGTACGGGCCTGAGTCACGACGTCGCCGCTCTTGAGCTCGCGGGTGACCGCGCCCTTGGACGGCGTCGCGCCGCGCACCGCGGCGAGAAACACGAGCCGGCCCGTGCGGTCGATGGAGCTTCGCCACCGCGCCGCTTCCGCCGCGTCACGGACGAAGAGGGCGACGCCGCTCGTGCCGGGCTCGATCTCGATGACGCTCGCCCAGTCGCCGCACGAGAGTTCGGCGCGTGCGCGGCCGACGAGGCTCGACGGATACTCGGCGTGGTCACCCGTCGGCTCGTGCGCTGGCTTGTCGAGCGCGACGACGCCGTGACCCTGGTAGAGCACTGTTGGCACAGGCCGCGCCGTCGCCTCGAACGTGGCGACAACCTCGACCTCGTCGGTCAGCGGCAGCATGTCGAACGCGCGGAGCGCGCGGAGACCGAGGCCGAGGCGCTCGAGGTGCGCGACGTCGCGACACAGGTTGTCGAGGTCGCACGCGACGTAGACGACTCTCCGCGGACCGAGGAACGCGATCGCCTCGCGGGCCGCGGGCGAGAGGCCGCGCCGCGGAGGATTCGCGACCACGACGTCGAACTTCGAGCCAGCCGACGCGAGCGCCCGGGTCACGCTAGCGGCCTCGCCCGTGATCACCTCGACCGCGAGGCGCTGCGCGCTGGCGGCACGCTGCGCCGACTCCGCGGCCGGCGCTAACGACTCGACGGTCGTCACCGAGGAGCCGTGCCGCGCGAGGGTGAGCGCGAGCGCTCCGGTTCCGCCGTAGAGGTCGAGGACGCGCCGCGCAGCACCGCCTGCCGAGCCACCGCCTGCCGAGCCACCGCCTGCCGAGCCACCGCCTGCCACGCCACCGACTGCCGAGCCACCGCCTGCCACGCCACCGCCTGCCGAGCCACCGCCTGCCACGCCGCGCTCGCGAACGACGTCCGCGACGTAGGTGAAGAGGGACACGGCTTGCTCGCGATGCACGTGCAGGAACGAGGTGTGCGAGACGAACTGAAAGCCGGCGGCTTCCCCCGGCAAACCTATGGCGTCGCGCAGCTCGGTCGCGCCCGACAGAGAGACGATGTCCGACCGCTGCTGCGCGCTCGGGGGCTTGCCGGCGAAGCGCGCCGTGAAGGCGACCCCAGCGAGGCTCGGGACGCGGAGGCGCAAGGCGCGCGCGGCGGCCGTGAGCGCCTCGACCGCAGCGACCCGGTCCGCGGCGAGAGCGAGCGTGAGGAGCACGCCCGCGGGCTCCGCCTCCCCCTCGACGGCCCCATCCGGACACGAGAGCTCGCGCAGGTCGAGGCCGAGGAGCACGCCGCGCCCCATCGATGCGGGCTCGAGCAAGTCGGCGAGCTCGGGAGGCAGCGCTGCCATGAGCCGACGCAGCTCGGCAACGACGCGGTGGAGCGCCGGGCTCAGCACCCGGCAGCCGGGGATGTCGACGACGAGCTGGTTGTCGTGGCGGCGATAGAGCCCGAGGCGCGCGGTACCGCCGAGGTCACGGTCGACGACGAGCTTCGCGCGACGACGGTATTCGGTGAGCGCGGGAGTCTCGGCGAGGCCGAGGGTGCCGGCCGGCATGAGCCCGTAGCGCGCGAAGGAGCGGCTCACGCGCTGGGCCTTCCATGCGCGCTGGTCGTCGTAGCGGCGAGGCATGAGCGGGCACGCGCCGCACTCCTGCACGTGGTCGCAGCGGACCTCGGCCTCGGGATCCCACTCGCACTCGCTCACGCCGTCGCCTCCGCCGGAACGACGACTCTAACAGCAGTCGCAGCACCGCGTGCACGGAGATCCCGCGCGAGACGGCACTGCTTGCGATTCGCGCGGATCGGAACTAGTGGACCGGGCCCATCGCAACGGTGGGGCTCACGACGCCGAGGACTCGAGAACATGACGAAGCGCGCAAACTACAAGGTAAAGGAACTGTCTCTCGCGGAGTGGGGCCGCAAGGAGCTGCGCCTCGCCGAGCAGGAGATGCCCGGCCTCATGTCGCTGCGGCAGCGCCACGGCAAGCAGAAGCCGCTCGCGGGCGTGAAGATCATGGGCTCGCTGCACATGACGGTGCAGACCGCCGTCTTGATCGAGACCCTCGCGGAGCTCGGCGCCGACGTGCGCTGGTGCAGCTGCAACATCTTCAGCACCCAGGATCACGCGGCGGCCGCGGTCGCGGTGGGCCCGACCGGTACCGTGGCCGAGCCACAGGGGTGCGCCGTCTTCGCGTGGAAGGGCGAGACGCTCGAAGAATACTGGTGGTGCACGAACGAAGCGCTCACCTGGCCCGATGGCAGCGGCCCCGACATGATCGTCGATGACGGCGGCGACGCGACGCTCTTCTTGCACAAGGGCCTCGAGTTCGAGAAGTCCGGCAAAATCCCGGAATTCGACGCGTCGACCGAGCCCGAAGAGTGGGGCGTCATCCTCGCGGCGCTGCGCCAGATCCGCGCGTCGGAGCCGGGTCGCTGGGCGAAGATGGTGGCGAGCTGCTACGGCGTGAGCGAAGAGACGACGACGGGCGTGCACC
>SYFR01000114.1 GCA_005800325.1 Myxococcales bacterium
GATCCCGAGCTCGCGCACGCGCCGCGCGATGAGCTGCGTCGTCTGCGAGCCGAAGTCGAGGATGAGGACGAAGGAGTGGCTGCGCACGGGTGTTGGCTCAGGGCTCATGGTGAGTCGGCGACGGAACGGGTGTCGGAGGCACGGGCACGGGCGCGGGCACGGTCGATGCGCTCGGCGCGGGAGGCGGTGACGGAACGGGTGTCGGAGGCACGGGGGCCGGCGGGGTTGCGCTCTCGGACGTGGCGTCGATGCTGCGATCCAGCGTGTAGTCGCGCGGCGTCTCATACTCGGGCGGTGGCCCGGACGGCGGCGCGAGCGGCGTCGGCGGGCACGCGAGGAGGAGCGATGCCGCGGCGGCGAGCGCGAGGCAACGCGGGGCGACTTCGCCGTGGCGCGTCACAGGTTCACGCCTCCGGATTTCTTGGGGTGATGATGCATCGGCGGCGGAGCGTGTGGCCCGTCGTCGTCGCCCCCGCTGCCGTCACCGAAACCGCCGTCGACCTCCGCGGGCGCGCGCTCCACCGGCCCTTGGGGATTGGCGCTCGCGCTGGGATAGTCGGCGCCGCGCGCGTTGCGAGCCGCGGCGGGCAGGCTGGTCGCGGGCGGGGCGGGCGCCTGCCGTGACGTGTCGCGCGCATCGCATGCGACCAGGAGCGCGAGCACACCGAACACCGGGAGCGCTCCGAGCGTCACGCCCGGCGCGACCCGTCGCGCAGAGGTCGCGCGCTTGCAGTCCTGTCGACTCATGAAGGCTGGGTCTCCGTGCACGGCGAAGCGCGGCTCGCCCACGCTAGTCCCACGATCCCCAAGAATCGAGGGCCAAGGAGCAGCGGGGAGCGGAGGAGCGCGCCCTCGAATCGCCCCGATTCGCCGCACCAAGGCGTGTCCTCCTAGCCGCGCGCGGGAGGCTCGGGTAAGCGCCGTCGGGTGACGCAACTGCGGGAGGAGCTCATCGCACGCTGCGTGCGCGCGAGAGAGGCGGCGCATCGGCTCGCGCCCGTCGGCCGTGCCGTGAAAGATCGCGCGCTCGGTGAGGTGGCGTCGCTGCTCGTGGCGCAGAGCGATGCGATCGTGCGGGCGAACGCGGAGGACGTCGCGGAGGCGCGCGCCGCGGGGCTCGACGAGGCGATGCTCGATCGGCTCGCGCTCGACGCGGTGCGCGTGCGGGCCATCGCCGAGGCCGTGCGCGAGGTGGCGGCACTCGACGATCCGGTGGGCGCCGTGGTCGGCATGAAGCGACGGCCGAACGGCCTCCGCGTCGGTCAGGTGCGCATCCCGCTCGGCGTCGTCGCGATGATCTACGAGGCGCGGCCCAACGTCACCGTCGACGCGGCCGCCTTGTGCCTCAAGAGCGGCAACGCCGTCTTGCTGCGCGGCGGAAAAGAGGCGCGCCGCTCGAACGAGCTGTTCGGCGAGCTCGTCCGCGAGGGCCTCGAGCGCGCCGGGCTGCCGGCGGACGCGGTGCAGATCGTGCCGCCGCTCGGGCGCGAGGAGACCAAGATCTTGCTCGGCCTCGCGGGCTACATCGATCTGCTCATTCCACGCGGCGGCGAGGGGCTCATTCGCTTCGCGGTCGAGCACGCGCGCGTGCCGGTCGTGCAGCACTACAAAGGCGTGTGCCACCTCTACGTCGACGACGAGGCGGATCTGGACATGGCGCTCGCGCTCGTCGCAAATGGGAAGCTGAGCCGACCGGGCGTGTGCAACGCGCTCGAGTGCCTGCTCGTGCACGAGGGCGTGGCGGCGGCGCTGTTGCCGCGGGTCGCGGCGCTCGCGATCGAGGGGCTCGAGCTGCGCGGCGATGCGCGAACCTGCGAGCTCGCGGCTGGCGCGAAGGCAGCCACCGACGACGACTACGGGCACGAGTTCCTCGCCAAGATCCTCGCCGTGAAGGTCGTGAGCGGGCTCGACGGCGCGCTCGAGCACATTCGTCGCTACGGCTCGCACCACACCGAGGCGATCTGCACGCGCCGCTACGATCGCGCGCAGCGCTTCTTGCGCGAGGTCGACGCGAGCTGCGTCGCCGTGAACGCCTCGACGCGCTTCAACGACGGCGGCATGCTGGGGCTCGGCGCGGAGATCGGGATCTCGACGACGAAGCTGCACGCCTACGGCCCGATGGGGCTCGAGAGCCTCACGGCGCTCAAATGGATCGTCGAGGGCGACGGCCAGGTGCGATGAGCGCGCTCGAGCCGGTGGCGAATCTCGGAGCCGCCACACTTGCGCTCGAGCCGAAGAAACTTGGCAAGCTTCGTTCGAGACGCGCTAGGGAGGGGTCGCTTTGAAAAAGACCATCAAGAAGGCCGCGGTCCCGGCGAAGACGAGGAAGAAGAGCGCCGCGAAATCGGGCGACGCGGGCGAGGGCTTGCGGGCGCCGAAGCCGCGTCCCCCCGTGAGCATGACCGCCTCCGAGGACGCGCGTCGGCTCGCGCTCGGGATCGCGGGCGCCGGCCTCGAGGCGAAGGCGGCGGCCATCGAGATCCTCGATGTGACCGGCAAGGTCGATTACACGGAGCTGCTCGTCCTGATGAGCGGCCGCAGCGATCGGCACGTCCAGTCGATCGCCAAGGGGATCGAAGAGGCGCTGCGGGTGAAGCTCGGCGCCGTGCCGCTGTCGGTCGAAGGCCTCACCGCGGGCCAGTGGGTGCTCCTCGACTTCAACGACGTCGTGGTGCACGTGTTTCAGCAGTCGACCCGCTACTACTACGATCTCGAGGGGCTCTGGATCGACGCGAGCCGTCTCAAGGTGCCCGAGCCCGCCGGCGCCTCCGAGCGCCCTCGCGGCGACTGAGCGCGAGAACCATCGGCCGCACGGTGTTGCTTGATGGAGTGATCCACACGGGCCTCGACCGGAGCGCCGCCAGGTGAAGCTTCGCATCGTCGCGGTCGGCAAGCTCAAGCTACGCGCCGAGCGAGAGCTCTGCGACGAGTACTACGCGCGGCTGCGTCGCTCGGGCTCGCTCGAGGAGCATGAGCTCGAGGACGGGCCGAAGCTGCTCGCCGCCATGCAGCAGAAGCTCGCGGGCGCGAACGTGGTCGCGCTCGACGTGAAGGGAAAGACGCTCACGAGCGAGGAGCTCGCCCGAAGACTCGACGGGCTCGCGTCGCGCGGCAAGGGCACGGTCGCCCTCGCGCTCGGCGGCGCCGACGGCTTGCCGAAGGAAATCCTCGCGACCGCGGCGGAGCGCTGGAGCCTCTCGGCGCTCACGTTCCCGCACCGGCTCGCGCGCATCGTGCTCGCCGAGCAGCTCTACCGCGCGGTCAGCATCCTCCGCGGTGAGCCGTACCATCACTGACGGTGGCTCGTCGCCGAGTCGGCTCGTCGCGACGTCGACTGGCACCGAAGCCTTGCGGGCGCGAAGTCGACTGGCAGCGAAGCCTCGCGGCCGCGAAGTCAGCTGGCCGTCTTCTTCGCGCGGCGCTCCTCGTCTTTGCGCGCGTAGTGGGCCCGCTGGCCCTCGGTCGGCGGCTTGCCGAACGCCCACGCGAGGCCGATCGAGCCCGCGTAGAGCACGATCATCGGCAGCGCCATCAAGAGCTGGCTCGTGACGTCGGGCGGCGTGAGCACGGCCGCGACGATGAAGGCGACCAGCACGAAATGCCGGAAATACCGGATGAGCCAGAGGTAGTTGACGATCCCCGCGAGCGAGAGAAAGAGGATGAAGAGCGGCAGCTCGAAGATGACGCCGAAGCCCAGCAAGAGCTGCATCACGAAGCCGATGTAGTCGCCCATCATCACGGTCGGCGAGACGACGACGTCGACCGATTTGAGCGTGCCCGAGAGGCTGAGGAAGTAGCGAAACGCGATCGGGAACGCGAGCCGCCACCCGAAGTAGCCGCCGCCGACGAACAGCAGCGACGAGCAGCCGACGAAGGGGATGACGTACTTCTTCTCGCGCGCGTAGAGCCCCGGCGCGATGAACGCCCACACCTCGTAGAAGAGGATCGGCGCCGAGGCGAGCAGGCCCGCGAGCAGCGAGATCTGGAAGTAGGCGACGAAGGCCGCGGCCGGCGTGGGAAAGTGCAGCGTCGGGCTGCCGGCGACGCCCTCGGCGCGCCACGCGTCCGCGAAGGGCCTCACCAAGAAGGCGAGGATCCCCTCGCGAAATTCCCAGGCGATCGTGGTGAACACGAGCACGACGACGAGGCACACGACGAGGCGCTTGCGCAGCTCGGCGAGGTGCTCCCAGATCGTCATCGGCGGATCGACGTAGCCCGCGCCCGCGCTCTCCTTGCCGTCGGCCGCTCCCGAGCCTGCGCCGGCTCCCGCCTTCGCGTCGGCGCTCACGAGCCCGCCTCGGCGGCGGTGCCAGTCGCGTCGCGGGCCTCGACGTCACGGGCCTCGGGCTCGTCGCCCGGCGGCAGCACCGGCTCGCACGTGGCGCCATACGCATCCGGCCCCGCCTCGGGATACTCCGCGCCAGCAATGGGCGGCTCGCCCTCGAGCACGATCGGCGGCTCTGCAGGCGGCAGCGCTTGTGTCGGCGGCCGCGGCTTGCGCGCACCCGTGAGGTCCTGCTCGAGCGCGCTCAGCATCCCGGCGCCGGAAAAGTTTCGCAGCGCGCGCAGCTCCTCGAGCTCCTTCGTCAGCCCCTCCTCGCGCAAGATGTCGTCGATGCCGCTCTCGCGCCGCAGCTCGCTGCTCATGCGCCGCAGCTTGGCGAGGCCGCGCCCCGCGGTGCGCAACAGGCCCGGCAGCTCCTTCGGTCCCATCACCACCAGCATCACGATGGCGATGAGCACCATCTCGCCGAAGCCGAGGCCGAACACGCGCGGCACGCTACCGCGCCGGACCTGGGCGGTCCACACCGGGCTGCACACTCGGCTGCACACTCGGCTGCACAC
>SYFR01000115.1 GCA_005800325.1 Myxococcales bacterium
CGCCTCGCTCGCGTGGATGAGCCCATGCGCGCTCGGCGAGAGCGTGTAGTGGCCGCCGCCCAAGACCGCCTCCGCGTCGCCGGTGGGCAGCTCGACGCCGAGGCCCCCGACGATCGTGACGAGGCCCGCGGGGCTGCGGTAGGCCGTGACGCGCGCGCCGAGGTGCGCATCCGCGGGACCCGTGTATTCGCCGCCACCGCGCAGCGAGACGTGAGCGACGGCGAGCTCGGCGTAGAGCGATGCGCGCTCCCACGGCGCCACCTGCATCATCAGCTCGCCCACGCGCCAGAACCCGCCTGGCGCTGCCTCGAGCTCGCCGGCCCGCGCCGCGAGCGCGATGGCGTTCTCTGGTACCCCCGCGCTGGGGTGGTGGGCGTGCGCGGCGCTCGTCAGAGTGACGAGCAGGGCAATCGCCGCGACGGAGACAGGGCGCATGCGGCCCCTTCTCACCGATCCGGTGCGCAAAGGCAAGGCCGCGCCTTCGTCCGGTCGAGGCGCCCGCGAGCTTCGGTCCGAGGCCGCTAACGCGACGCCGCTTGAATCAGGACGCGCGCGCTCTCTTCGTCGCCGAGATCCGACGCGAGCGCATAGCCCACCCCGTCGCGCTCGGAGGCCGCGACGGCATAGCCACGCACGCGTCCGAGGTAGAGCCGTGTCGAGCCGACCGTGCGCGGGCGCAGGCGATTGGCGTGCAGCGGGACGCGCGACGGATCGAACACGTAGAGCGTCACGCGGTTGCGATCGCCGCGAAACTGCATCAAGGCGGCGTCGTGGTGCAAGCGCGCACCGACGTAGCGCATGCCGAGCTGGGTCAGCTCCGGCCGCGGCAGCCGCACGCCCACCTTCGGATCGAGGCCCGACAGCCCCTCGAGGTCGGTCACCTCGGGGCTCTCGGGCTGCGCGTGCGCGAGGACGAGATCGTCCATGTAGCGGTCGAAGGCCGACGCCCTCACGCTGCCCGATGCGTCTACGCTGCCCTCGTCGCGCGCCGCCCGCGCCGAGCCATCGAGCTCTCGCAGTCGCTGAGCACCGACGAACAGCGCGATCGATGCCGCGAGCACGAGCGGCATCACATAGCGAAGGCTCACGAGCCGCGGGCCATCGGCGGCTTTCGCCTCGCCCGCGTGAGCGCCAGCCTCGTGAGCGCCAGCCTCGTGAGCGCCAGCCTCGCGAGCGCCAGCCTCGCGAGCGCCAGCCTCGTGAGCGCCAGCCTCGTGAGCGCCAGCCTCGTCGGCGACGGCGTTGGCGCACGGCTCCGCCTCTTCGCGCACGAGCCGCTCTTCGACGGCCATCACCGCGGCGAGGCGCTCCCGAAGGCCGTGCGGCGCGCGCTCCGGCTCGATGCGACGCAAGCTCGCACGAAGCGCGCGGGTCAGCGCGAGCTGCTCGGAGCAGCCCTCGCAGGCGCCGAGGTGCTCTTCGACCATGAGCACGTGCGCGGCGTCGAGCTCATCGTCGACGTAAGCCTCGACCCACCGCAGGAGACGCGAACAGTCCGTCACCACGAGCTCGGTCATCCTTTGCTCCGCACGGTCTCGGCGCGCTGCCGCTCGCGGAATTTCGCGAAGTCGACCGGCGCGGCCGGATGGCCCGCCGCCGCGCGTCGCTGCTCGCTCATTTCTTCGTCGTCGGGGACGAGGCCGAACGCCACCGCCTGATCGCGCAGCGCGATTTGGAGCGCGCGCCGACCGCGATGAAGCCGCGACATCACCGTGCCGACCGGGCACCCGACGGCGTCCGCGATCTCGCGGTACGAGAGGCCCTCGATGTCGCTCAGTACGATCACGGAACGGAAGGCGTCCGGCAGCTCGTCGAGCGCCCTCGCGACCTCTTTCGCCAGCATCGGCGCGAGCAGCTCGCTCTCGGGGTCGCGCATCTGTCGCATGGTCGCGACGCTCGTCCAGCGATCCTGCAGCGGGCCGGCGTCGGGGCCCTCGACGATCGTGCGCTCGAGGCCCGCGCGGCGATGGCGGTTGATGAACGTGTTCGTCAGGATGCGCAAGAGCCAGGCCTTGAGGTTCGTGCCCTCCTCGAACTGGTGGCGCGCGCGAATGGCCTTGATGACCGTGTCTTGCACGAGATCCTCGGCCGCGGCGCGCTCCCGGGTCATGCGGACCGCGGCACCGAAGAGCGCGTCGAGGTGGGCCAGCACCCGCGCGTCGAAGGTGGACGGCGGTCCGGCGACGTTGGGCTTCGCTCCGGCGCCGTTGGACGGCGCAGTCGGGACAGGCGACCTCATGCGTACCCCAACCGGGCGCACCGGCCCGCTATTCCGCGACCCCGTCGCGCCGCGCGAAAGCCGCTGAACGGATGCGCCGCGACTCGTCTCATGGCGTGGTGCCGGGCTCGCGCGGCTCGTCGGGCGGGATCCCGAGCATCGCCTCGATCGCGTCGACGCGCCGCGACAGCTGGGCCACCTCGGCCCGCAGGCTCCGGATGAGGCCGAGCCCGGGGACCACCGCTTGAACCCGCTCGTCGAGCGTCACTTGGAGCTGATCGAGGGTGTGGCGCGAGCTCTCCACGAGCTCGCTCAGGCGGCCCTTCGCCGACGGACGCTCGGGCTCCACGGCTTGCGGCGCGGGCAGCGGGGGCTCGGCGATGGGCGCGTCCTCGGGCGGCGCCCACTCGACGACGGGCGCGGGCACGGGCGCGTCGCTGCCCGGGAGCAGCCGACCGATCGGGCCCTCGCGCAGCGTCGACAAGAGACGCTCGCCCCGCTCTTGCACGAGCGCGCGCAGCGCACCGAGCGGCACGGCCCTCGGCGCGGCCTTCACATCCTCGGAGAGGATCAGCGCCAGCGTGACCTCGGTCTTGTCCTCTTTGGTCTGGTTGTCGATGATCTGGACTTCTTCGCCGCGGCGGACGAGCGCACCGATCTCGGTCAGCGTCACGTAGCGGCTGGCGCGCGTGTCGTAGAGCTTGCGGTTCGTGTAGCGCTTGATGACGCGCTTGCCACCCGCCTCGCCTTCGTCCGCCGCCATTCGAGAAACCCGGCACACTCTCGCATCGCGAGAGGTCCCTCGCAACCATGACGCAATTCATGGGATACGAGCCATGAGGCGGAGAGAGCAGTGAGCGACGGCGACCCGGTCAATCTCGAAGGCATCGAGGCGGGGTACGGGCGCGGCGCGGCGCTTCACGACGTGAGCGTGACGATCCCGGCGGGCACGCTGACGGTGCTGCTCGGTGCCAACGGCGCGGGCAAGAGCACGCTGCTCCGCGTCGTGGCGGGGCTCGTGCGACCGACGCGAGGGCGCGTCCGGGTGCGCGGCGACGACCTCGCGGACCTCGCGCGCGGCGAGATCGCGCGGCGGATCGCCCTCGTCCCGCAGCGCTCCGCGTCGACGATGGGCTTCACCGTCGAGGAGATCGTGGCGATGGGTCGCGCGCCGCACCAGCGCGGACGCCTCGTCTCCGGGACCGCCGATCGGGAGGCCGTCGCACGCGCGCTCGAGGCCTGCGAGCTCGGCGGGCTCCGCGACCGCGCGCTCGAGTCGCTCTCCGGTGGCGAGCAGCAGCGGGTGCACGTGGCCCGCGCCCTCGCGCAAGAGGCGCCGATCCTGCTCCTCGACGAAGCCGCCGCCCACCTCGACATTCGCCACGCGACGCGCCTCTTCGAGCTCGTACGTCGTGAGCTCGCCGCGCGCGCGGTCACGTGCATCGCGGCCGTGCATGACCTCGCGACGGCCGGACGTTTCGCCGATCGCGCGATCGTGCTGCGCGAAGGGACCGTGCTCGCCGCCGGAGCGCGCGCCGCTGCCATGACCGAAGCCACGTTGTCGGCCGCCTTCGCGACCTCGATCAAGCCCGGCGAGACCGCCGACGGCCATCGCTTCTTCGTACCGGCGTAGGTGCGTGTCGAGCGGCCCCGCGCGCCCCGCCGCGGGCGGTGGTGGGATCTGCGCGCGGCGCCCGAATGAGCGCGGCCTCGAATCTCGACCTTTGGGTCGCGTCGATCTATAAGCTCGGCACAATGTCGCGTTTTCGCTCGATTTTGCTGGCGACGCTCGCCTGTGTTGCGGGGCTCTTCGGCTGCGCACGGAGCGCACCGCCGAACCTGCTCGAGCTGATCGACGTTGTGCCGCGCGAGGTCGAGGTCGGCGACCACGTCGAGGTGCTCGGCGCGCGCCTGCCTTCGGGCGACGTGAAGGCGGCGACGGTGACCTTCGAGGGCAGGCTGTTCCGCCCGGGCACGGACGCCGCGGGCGAAGAAGTCAGCATCGTCGTCAGCGACGCGAAGCCGAGCCCCGACAAGGTGTCGTTTCCGTTCACCGAGTCGCTGAAAGCGCGCTTCTGCGGCGCCGGCGACGAAGCCACGCACACGACCTTTCGCGGCGACGTGACCGTGAGCTTCCCCGCGCTCGAGGGCGGCGCGAACGCCGTCGTCGGACGCGTGCTCGGCGTGACGGTCGACTTTCGGCCGCCGTCGCTGCGGCGCATGGTGAACGACCAGAAGAGCGAGCTTGGCAAGAAGGCGCTCGCGCACCTCGGGATCGTCATCGCGGCGGACCGCTCGCCGACGACCGGCGGCCTCACCGTCGACGGCGTGATTCCGGCGAAGGCAGCCGACCGCGCGGGGATCCAGGCGGGCGACGTCCTGCTCGGCTTCAATGGCGTGACGCTGCTGTCGCTCGCCGACATCGATCCGCCGAGCGGCGCGCGCCTCGCCGACGTCCTCGTGAAGCGCGGCGACGCGACCCCGGAGACCAAGCAGCTCTCGCTCGCGGGTTTCTCGGCGGGGGGCCTCCCGGCCGACATCCTCGCGGCCGCCCTCATCCTCGGCGTCGCGGCCTTCATCCTGCTCATCTTCATGGCGCCGACGGCCGGCATCATCACCTGGGTCGAGCGCCGCGTGTCCGCGCGGATGCAGTCGCGCGTCGGCCCGAACCGCGCCGGTCCGCAGGGCTTCATCGTGTGGATCGCGGACGGCATCAAATCGATCGTCAAAGAGGACATCATCCCTGCGGAGACCGACGAAGCGCTCTTCCGCCTCGCGCCGTACCTCGTGTTCATCGGCGTGTCGGCCACCTTCGTCGTGATGCCTTTCGGCCAGTACCTCATCGCCGCGGATCTCGACGTCGGCATCCTCTTCGTCATCGCCGTCACGTCGCTCGTCGCCATCGGCCTCATGACCGGCGGCTGGGCCTCGAACAACAAGTGGTCGCTCCTCGGCGGCATTCGCGCGGCGGCGCAGGTCATCAGCTACGAAATCCCCGCGGCGGTCGCGATCGTGTGCGTCGTGATGATGACCGGCTCGCTGCGCATGCAGGACATCATCCAGGCGCAGGGCGGGCTCGGCGGCGGGTTCCTCTCGCAGGGCGGCTGGCCCTGGTACTGGTTCATGTTCAAGAGCCCCGTGACGTTCGGGCTCTTCTTCCTGTTTTTCACGACCGCGCTCGCGGAGGGCAATCGCGCACCGTTCGATTTACCCGAGGCCGAGAGCGAGCTCGTCGCCGGCTACTCGACCGAGTACTCGGGCATGCGCTACCTGTTCTTCTTCTTCGCGGAGTGGGCGAACGTCTTCGTCTTCTGCGGCATCGCGACGGCGCTCTTCCTCGGCGGCTGGCAGGTGCCGGGCGTGACCCCGGGCCAGCAAGAGGCGAGCCTGCCGCTGCAGCTGCTCGGCGTGTTCATGTTCCTCTTGAAGGCGTGGGCCCTCATCTTCGTGGTCGTGTGGATCCGCTGGACCTTGCCGCGCGTCCGCATCGATCAGCTGATGAACCTCTGCTGGAAGTGGTTCGTGCCGCTGTCGTTCGCGGCGTTCCTGCTCACCGCGCTCTGGGTCCTCGGCACCTCTCCGCGCTCGCAGGCTGGCCCGGATGGCGTCTTGCCCGTCGCGTCGGCGCCCATGATTCCGGCCGCGGTGCAGACGGCCCTCGGGATCGGGATGTTCGCGATCTTCAGCCTGCTCGTCGTGCACTTCGCGCGGCGCGTCGCGTTCAACGTGCGCGCGAGCAAGCAGCCGATTCACGTCAACCCGTTCATCTGACCGAAGGCGCGCACCGCCGCGACGACGCGCTCGAGGTCGGTCGGCGCGAGGTGCTCGTGGATCGGCAGCGAGAGCGCCTCGCGCGCGAAGGCCGCCGCGACCGGGCAGCTCGAGGGCGCGCCGTCGAGCCGGCTGTGGATCGCCGGGTGCTCGAAGAGCAGCTGACGGTAATAGACGCCCGTCGCGATCCCGCAGGCGTCGAGGTGCGCCGCGAGCTCGTCGCGCCGCGAGCCGCGCACGGTGAAGAGGTGGCACACGTCGCCGATTGCAAGCGCGGGCGGCCGCCGCACCCAGGCCGGCAGCTCGGCGCGGTAGTACGCGGCGTGCGCGCGCCGACGCTCCTCGACGTGGCGCAAGGTCGGCAGCTTCGCGGCGAGCACCGCCGCCTGCAGCGCGTCGAGCCGGCTGTTGTAGCCGAGCTCTTCGGCGACGCCCGCGTCGAGACCATGCGTCCGCAGCGACCGGATCCGCTGCGCGACGCCTTCATCGTCCGTGAGCACCGCGCCGCCGTCGCCCCAGGCCCCGAGGTTCTTCGTCGGGAAGAACGACAGGGCGGCCGCCCCGAAGCTCGTCAAGGAGCGAGCGCCGAGCACTCCCGCGACCGCCTGCGCCGCGTCGGCGACGAGGCACGCGCCCGACGCGACCGCGATCTCCTCGAGCGCGACGAGGTCGGCGATGCGGCCGTAGAGGTGCACGGGAACGACGGCGCTCACCCGGCGTCCGCGATGCACCTTCGTCGGGCCGCTCGGCCCCATGTCGCACGTCGCGAAGAATCGCTCGAGCTCGCGCGGACAGAGGCACGCGGATTCGGGGTCGACGTCGACGAAGAGCGGCACGGCGCCGACGCGCAAGATCGCCTCGGCCGTCGCGACGAACGACAGCGGCGTCGTCACGACGGCATCTCCCGTTGCGACGCCGCTCGCCACGAGGGCGAGGACGAGCGCGTCCGTGCCGCTCGCCACGCTGACGGCGAAGCGCGCGCGGCACACCTCGGCGAGCGCCTGCTCGAACGCGAGCACCTCGTCGCCGAGCACGAAGCGACCGCTCGCGGCGACGCGCTCCACGGCCGCGAGCAACAGGGCGCGGTGTTCGCGGACTCCAGCTGCGAGATCGACCAGCTCGACGCGTTTCATCGGAGGGCCGCGCACCGCACGCGACGAACTAGAACGCGTTCTAGTGATCCTCGGCTTCGTGCTCGTCGCCGTCATTGGGGCGCTCGGTGCCCGGCTTGGCCTCGGCTCGCACGCGCTTGCCGGCGCCGCCGCGCACCGCGTCGATGCGCGGCGAGAGCATGTGCAGCGGGCCGCCCGCCTTCGTCTGCCCCGTCGCGCGCAGCACCTGTCCGATGGCGCGATAGTTCGCCTCGACGAGCAGCGCCATCTCGGCGGTCACCGCGTACACGCTCGCTGACGCGAGCTTCTTGTCCTTGATGCCTCGCTGCACTTCACCGAGGAGCTCGGCGAGCTTGCCGAGGCGCGGACCCACCGCCCGCGGATGCACGGCCTTGCCGTCCTCGTTGCCGGCAGCCACGAGCGCATCACGCGCAAGGACGAGCTCGTCCGTCGCCACCTTCACGGCGTCGCCATCGACGGCCTCACCGAGCAAGAGGTTCGTCGCGCGGCGTGCCTTGCCGAGCGCCGCGGTCGCGAGGTCGCCCGCCTTGTCGAGCTTCTCGGGCGGCTTGCCCCACCCGCCCTGCGCCGCCTCGAACGCCACGCGGAAGGTCTCGAGCTTCGCGTCGAGCTCACCGAAACTTTTCACGAGGCCCTCGTGCATCGTCTTGGCGCGCTCGAACTTGTCGCCCTCGTATTGCTTGCTCGCGTAGTAGCGCTGCGCGGCCATGAGCTGGCGGTTCAGCGTCGTCGCGAACGGCTCGAAGTCGACGAGCGCCTTGTCCATCGCCGCGTCCTCAGGCTTCGGCGTCGCGCCCGGCTCACCCTTGCTCGCGAGGCTGCACGAGCTGAGAAATCGCGTGAACGGGAGGCGCTGCCCGAGCACGCCCGCCGCGGGTCGGCCCGCCGTCGCCTTCGCCGTCGATGCCGGCGCGCCAGGCGCAGCGGAGGCCA
>SYFR01000116.1 GCA_005800325.1 Myxococcales bacterium
CAGGAACGCGGTCGCCTGGATCTCGACCTTGGCCTCGACCTCGACCAGCGCCACCACCGCGACCAGCGCCATCGCCGGGAAGTGCTTGCCCATGCGGGCGCGCCACACCGGCCCCAGCTCCTTGAGGCGCGCGCGGTAGCCGGCGATGTCGGTCACGAAGACGGTCATCGACGCGATGTCGGTCGCCCCGCCGCCGGCCGCGGTAACGCCGCCACCAGCGAAGGCTCCGCCGCCGCCGAAGGCCCCGCCGCCGCCGAAGGCCCCGCCGCCGCCCAAGGGGGGCGGCGATGATCCGTATTGAGCAGAGCGCTGCCCGTTAGCGCGTCGCGCCCGGGCACGCGAGCGGCGTTGCCTTCGATGCGCGCGTGAGCCCCGACGTGGCGCGCTCAGGCGGGCTCGTCGCCGGCCATGAATGCAAAGGCCTGCTGCGTCGCGCGAGCCGGAATTTCCGGGCGTTTGCCGGCGGCGAGCAGCACCGCGGACTCGCGCGCGAGATCGGCGTCGATGACGTCGGGGTTGTCGTACGCGAAGGCGAGCGCGTCGAGCAGCTTGCCAGGCCCGAGGCTCGGGTAGCGTCTCAAGAGGCGCTCGAGCGTCGCTCCTGCTTGGTGCCACGCCCAGAGGCGACGCACGGGCACGCGAGAGCCGACGACGTGCGGACTGCCGCCGAGCATGCGGCTGTCGCTGCGGATGTGCGGATGCGGAACGAGGACGCGGGGAAGCGCGGGAAGCGCCGGAGAGCCGCTCGGTGCGGTCGCGTCGGCGCCGGGCGTCGTGACGGTGCGGGGCAGGGCGCGCGCGCGCACGAGCGGGGAGTCGTCGATGGCCTTGCTGCGAATCGCCATGCCCGCAGTGTTGCGGACGCCGGGCCGCGCGACAAAGAAACAAATCGATCGAGAGGCGGGGCTCAGGGGTGCGACGACTCTCGCAGTTTGCGGACGGCCTCGAGGTGCTCCGGATAGGTCTCGCTGAAGGTGTGACGGCCACCGCCCTTCGCGACGAAGTAGCGATAGCCGGTCGCGGCGGGCGACAGGACGCTGGCGAGCGCCGCTTCGCCGGGGCTGGCGATCGGCCCCGGCGGGAGCCCCTCGTTCGTGTACGTGCTGTAGGGGTTTGCAGCGTCGCGGTTGATCGCAGGGCTCGCCCGCCCATTGAAGTCGCGGCACGAGGGGATCTTCTCGGGCATGGCGACGCACCCATACATGGCCGTGGGGTCGGACTCGAGGCGACGGAACGCTCGGTCGTGGAGGCGATTGAGAAACACGCCGGCGATGAGCGCTCGCTCCTCGGCGACGACGGCCTCTCTCTCGACGATGGATGCGAGCGTGACGATTTCGCGACGGGAGAGCGCGGCGCCGCTCGGGCCGATAGGCGGACTCGTGACGTTCGCAGCGAGGGCCCGATAGCGCGTGTCGAACTCGGTCACCATGCGGCGTACGACGTCGGCGGGGGCGCTGTCCTGCCTCAGTTCGTACGTCGCCGGAAACAGAAGGCCCTCGACGCTCTCGACGCCGCGACTCGACGAGCGCTCGACCCCGAGCGACGCCGCGAGCGTGATGTCCTCGGTGGCGCGTACGAAGGCGGCGGCCGCGACGACGCCGCTCTTCTCGAGGCGCTCGGCGATGGCGAAGCGGTGCAGCCCCTCGACGACGGTCACGCGTCGCGAGGGGCGCGCTGCGGCGCGGCACAGCATCTGGGTAAGCTCCACGGCGGAGGGGCCGGGCGCGATGAGGTGCGCGCCAGGGACGAAGCACGCGGGCGCGTCCGTCAGCCAGAAATGGACGGCGAGACGCCGCGGGCTATCGGTGAGGCCAAGGTCGTAGGCGAGCTCTGCGGCGGCGAGCGCCCCAAGCGACTCCGGCCAATTGACGGCGACCGGCGCGTTCGCGGTGCCGCCGCGCCGCGCGCGAAAGCGGAACATCTCGAACGCCGCGAGCGCCGCGACACATGCGACGGCGAGCGCGGTCGCGAAGAGGGCGATACGGCGTCGCCGCGAGTGCGCCATTCTCGAGTTGGGCGGCGGCGGCAGGCCCTGCTGCGCGCGTACAAACTTCGGTCGGCGCTTCGATTTGCTGCGCGGCGCGCGATTCGGCGCGCGATCCGGTGCGCGACCGGACGAGCGCCCCTGCGAACGCGGCGAGCGCCCCTGCGAACGCGGCGAGCGCGGCGCACTCATGCGAGGCCATCGAGCCCATCGTTCGGCCCATCGTTCGGCCCATCGTTCGGCCCATCGTTCGGCCCATCGTTCGGCCCATCGTTCGGCCCATCGTTCGGCGCAGCGGCGCGCGCGCGGAGCCCGATCGCGGCGAGCAGCTCGCGCGGCGGCAGGCACCCGATGAGGACGAAGACCGCGTCGTTGTCGAGCGCCACCGTGCGAGCATCGTCGCGCAAAGCCACGCCGTCCAGGGTGACGCCGTCGACGGTAGTGCCTGGAAAGAACGCGACGCGCCCGCCGCCGATGAGCCGCGCGAGCTCGTCGACGTTGCGCCGCTTGCCGCGGCCGAAGCCCGCGCCACGGTAGCTCACGCTCACGGTCGTGCCTGGCTGGCGCGACAGGGCGATCGCCGCCTCGATGGCGCTGTCGCCGAGCCCGACGACGAGGACGCGCTGTCCCGCGAAGCTGCGCGCGTCCGCGAGGTGATAGTGGACCTTGCTCTCGACGGCTTCTTCGAGGGCGATCGGGAGGCGGCGGGGCGTGCCGCGCATGCCGATCGCGACGAGCACGCGCGCTGCTCTGAGCTCGATGGTCCGCTCGTCGACGGCCACGCGTGCGACGAAGCCGTCCGCGTCGCCCGAGCCGAGGCGGTTCGCCGACACGAGCCGGTGCCCCTCCGCGACCTCGAGCCGCTCGGTGCGCACGATCCGCTGCCACTTCGACAAGAGCTCTTCTTTGGTGCACTCGTCGAGCCAGAGCTTGCCCACACGCGGGAGGTCGAGCGGCTGATCGAAGACGAGCTTGTTGCGCGGGAAGCTCCGGATGCTCTCGGCGACGCTGCCCTGCTCGATGATCCGGTATCGCAAGCCGAGCTCCTTCAGCCGCAGCGCGGCGGAGAGCCCGGCCGGCCCCGCGCCGACGACGAGCACATCGAGCGCGTGGGCGTGTCGGGGCAAGGAGGCGGCGATGCGCTCCACGGCGCGCGTGCCCTGGAGGATCGCGTTCTTGATGAGCGGCACGCCTGCGATCTCACCCGCGAGGAAGAGTCCCGGAACGTCGCGCGCCTCGAGGTGCTCGGTGACGAGGCTCGGTGGGCGCGCGCCCGCCGCGCCCATCACCGCGAGCGAGCCGTTGGGGCACGCCGCTTCGCACAAGACGAGGCCGCAGCAGGCCTCCTCGCGGACGACCTCGGCCACGTAGCGGTGGACTTGAATGACGTCGAAGGGGCAAGCATCGACGCACGCGTAGCAGCCGAGGCACGTCGAGGCGTCGATGACCGGCAACCGCCGCGTCGAGGAGGCGATGGGCGCGCTCGCAGCATCGAGCGAGCGCACGAGCCGCTCGGCGAGCCTGCGCCGGCGGGCGGTGAGCCACGCGGCCGCGAGCGCACCGGCCGCGCCG
>SYFR01000117.1 GCA_005800325.1 Myxococcales bacterium
CCGGGCTGCCGTTCTTCGGCGTCGAGGCGGCCGTGGTCGACAAGACCGGCGCCGAGGTGCCGGCGGGCGCGGGCGGTCTGCTCGTGTTGCGGCGGCCGTGGCCCTCGATGTTGCGCACCGTCTGGGGGGACGACGAGCGCTTCAAGCGGCAGTACTTCAGCGAAATCGAGGGGGCCTATTTCACCGGCGACGGCGCGCGGCGCGACAGCGACGGGTACTACTGGGTCGTCGGGCGCATCGACGACGTGCTCAACGTGGCGGGTCATCGCATCGGTCCGGCCGAGATCGAGAGCGCCCTCGTGTCGCACCCGCAGGTCGTCGAGGCCGCCGCGGTGGGTCGCCCGGACGAGCTCCGGGGCCAGGCGCTCGTGGTGTTCGTGACCTTGCGAAACGCGGTCGAGCCAAGCCCCGCGCTCGCCGAGGAGCTCTGCCAGCACGTGGGCGAGCGGCTCGGAAAGTTCGCGCGCCCCGACGCCGTGCGCTTCGCCGAAGCGCTGCCGACGACGCGCAGCGGAAAGATCATGCGGCGCCTGCTCAAGGACGTGGCGGCCGGCCGCGAGGCGACGGGGGACCTGTCGACGCTCGAGGACCTCGGCGTCCTCGCCAAGCTGCGCCACGAGGAGGAGTGAGCTCCGGCCCGGCTTCGGTTAGCCCGTCCGCGTCGGCGTGCCCGCGCCTTCGCTTGCTCTCGCATGCCAAAGGCTTTCACCGCGCGAGCGCGACGCGGTAGCCTCCACGCATGCGTGCCTCCCCTAGCCGATGCGAGCGCCTCTGCCCCTTGCTCGTGAGCCTGGCCCTCGTCGCCCTCGCCCCTCTCGCCCGTGCCGCCGAGGCCTGCCCGGCACCGAAGGCCAGCCCCAACGAAGCCGACCTCGCGAGCGCGAAGCAGCACATGGAAGCGGGCGTCGCCTTCGTCCGCGATCCGGACGGCGCGCGCTACGAAGAGGCGTACCCCGAGTTTCGTAAAGCCTACGAGCTCTCGGGCTCGCTCAACGCGCTACAAAACCTCGGGACCTGCGCGATGAAGCTCGAGCTCGACGGCGAAGCCATCAGCTGCTTTCGGCGGTTTCTCACGAAGAAGGGCGCGGACATCGACCCCCAAGACAAGGCACAGGTCGAGAAAGATCTGGGCGCGCTCGACTCGTCGGTCGCGTGGGTGACGTTCTCGAGCGATCGGCCCAACGTGCGCGTCGTCGACGTGCGCACGCCTCGCCGCGGGCAGGTCGTCCGCAGCACCTACACGATCGGGCTCGAGGTGATGACGCTCGGTGTTCACCCGGGCAGCCACGAGGTCGTCGCCTCGGCGGATGGATTTCCCGACGTGAAGTGGACCATCGAGATCGCCAACGGCTCGAAGCACAACAAAGAGTTCGTCTTCGAGCCGAACACGCCGATGACGCCGCTCGACAAGCCGCCGCTTCCCAAGGATCCCGTAGTGACGCCGCCCGACGACGGCGAGCCCAAGGACGGCGCCGTGACGCCCCCTGGCGCGGACAAGCCCCCGGTCGTCGAGCAGGACACGTCGCGCCCCATCCCGGTCTACGTGTACGTCGCCGGCGCCGGAACCCTCGCGGCGGGCGCCGTCGGTGGCGTCTTCGCCGGCCTCGCGTCGTCGAAGGGGAGCGAGTACGAGGCCGACCTCCGCGGCAGAGCCCCGCTTCACGTGCAAGAGGAAGCGCGCGACGACATCAAGACGAAGAACCTCATCGCCGACGTCATGTTCGGCGTCGCCGGAGCGGGCGCCGTGACGACGGTCGTGTTGTTTCTCATGCGGCCGGAGGCGACCGTCGACGGAACCGCCGAGGCGACCACGGCGAGCGGCTTCGGGCGCGATTGGACGGTCGCTCCCTTCGTCGGCCAGGAGGCCAGCGGCGTGTCGCTCTTCGCCGCCTTCTGAGCTGGCTAGCGATCGGGGGCGCGCCTTGTCCATCGAGCCGGGAACCGTCGTCGCGGGCCACTACCGCGTGCTCTACCCGCTCGGAAAGGGCGGCATGGGAGAGGTGCTCGCCGCCGAGAACCTCCGCACCGGGGGGCACGTCGCGCTCAAGGTGCTGCACGCCGAGTCGAAGCGAAAGCACACGGCGATCGAGCGGTTTCGAAGGGAGGCTCGCGCGGCAGCATCGGTCGTGAGCCCGTTCGTTACCCAGGTGTACGACGTCGAAGACGACGACGAGCGTGGCATCGTCCTCGTCTTCGAGCTGCTCAAAGGCGAGTCGCTCGTCGAGCGGCTCAAGCGCACCGGCCCCATCCCGTTTCCCGAGCTCTGGACCATCGTCGAGGCCGTGTGGACGGGCCTCGCGGACGCGCACGCGGCCGGCATCATCCACCGCGACCTCAAGCCCTCGAACGTGTTCCTGGATTTCTCGAGCGGCACGCTCGGGGTGAAAATCCTCGATTTCGGAATCTCGAAGCTGCCGAAGGAGATGACCGGAGAGAGCCTGACGCAGGCGGGACAGAGCCTCGGGACGTTCTCTTTCATGCCGCCCGAGCAGGTCGGCAAGGCCAAGTCCGTCGATCTCCGCGCCGACATCTATGCGTGCGCCACGCTCGTGTTCCAAGCGCTGACGGGCAAGCTGCCCTTCCTGGCGAAGAACAGCGTCGCGATGATGGAGCTGAAGCTGAAGCACGACCCGCGCTCGATGTTCGAGGCGTCCGGGACGGCGTTCGACGAGAGGCTCGAGGCCTTCGTGCGCAAGGGCCTCGCGCGCGATCCGAATGCGCGGTTCCAGACGGCGCGCGAGGCGGTCGCGGCGTGGCGGAGCCTGCGTCCCGAGGGTGCGCTCTCGCTGATCCCGGCAGCGAACGCGCCGCCGGACGAGGAGAGCGCTCGGCCGGTGTATCGGCAGCCTGCGGCGGAGCGCGCCCTCGCCGTCACGGTCCCCATTCCTGCGGCGAATGCCGCGCCGGCGCTCGAGCACCCCACGGTCCGCACAGTCCGCGCGGTGCCCATGATCTCGACCTCGGAGCGATCGACCACGACGACGAACCGACTGCCGTCGATCGACACGCGCCCGGAGGCCGCGACGCCCGAGCCGGCGACGCGCGTGACGCGACCCGACGCGCCCGCGTCCGCGAGGTCGCACCCGGGCGCGCAGCATGCCGTCGAGCCCGAGCCGGCGACAGTGCCACTTCCCGCGGCCGGTCGCGCCGTCGCCATCATCGAGCGGGCCCCCCGCAGCGCGTGGGTCTCGCTTCGCTGGCCGCTCGCTGGAGTCGCTCTTCTCGCGCTCGGCTTCGGCTGCGTGACGCTGATTTTGCGATTCGTGCGCTGACCGCCCCGCGGGTACTTCGTTTCGCGCGCTAACGCCCCGCGGGCACTTCGATTTGCGCGCTGACGCCGGCGTCACTCGGCGTCGAGCGCGTGCGCGACCAGCTCGTACAAGTCGAGCGCCGGTGCCCCGCGCGAGCGAAATCGCCGCAGGCTCGAGGCGCACGCCGTGACGAGCGTCCCGCCGCCGCGTCGCTCGTGCTCGCGGAGGCGCTCGTCCGCGATGGCGCGCGACGTCTCAGGACGCGTCACGGGCAAGAGGCCCCCGGCCCCGCTGCACTCGCCCTCGCTTCGCTCCCTCAGAAATCCCTCGGCGGCGGAGCCGAGCAAGCGCGCGAGTACGGCACGCGGCTCGTCGTAACGACCGAGCCCACGACCGAGCTGGCAAGGGTCGGTGTATCGGAGCCGCCGTCCCTCGAGCGCGCGCGCAGGGAGCCGATCGAGCTCGCGGTAGAGGACGTCGATGAGAGGGAGCACGCCCAGGGCGGCGACGCCGAACCGTGGATAGGCGTGCGTCATGGTCGCGGCGCACCCGGCGTCGATGGCCACGACGCGCTCGGCTCCATCGCATTGTTGTGCCGTGCGCGTGGCGGCCGCAACGAAGCCCTCGCGATCTCCGCACTGATACGAGGGGAGCCCGCAGCAGCTCGAGACGAGCCGCACCTCGGGTCCGAGCATTCGCTGGACGAGCCGCCAGATCGACCGCGCGACGTCGGGATGGTGCCTCACGTAGGAGCAGCCGAGCACGACCGCGATGCGCGCCCGGGGCCCAGCGGCGGGCTCGAGCGTCGCGAGCCCGCGGGCATATTCTTCGTCTCTGACACGCGTCTCTCGCGCGACGCGCTTGGTCACCCCCGGGGCGACGCCCCTCGCGAACGCCTCGGCCCGGACGTCGGCGAGCACCGTCGCCACCTCGTTGTGATGCTCGCACCGCTCGCGGCACGCGTAACAGCCGCTGCAGGCCCAAGCCGTCTCGAGGTGCTCTTCGTCGCGCGGCACGGTGCCTCGCCCCGCAAAATACGCGACCGACATCTTGCCCCACGGCGTCACGGTCTCCGAGGCCTCGACGTTGGAGACGGGGCACGCCGCGCGCGAGAGCTTGGGGCAGTAGACGCACCGCTCTAGCGCCGCGGTGTGTGGCTCGAGGAGTGGGAGCGCGAAGAGCTTCACGGGAGAGCGGGTCGGGTCACCCTAACACGCTATTCCGCGGCCCGCGGGCGCCGACTCTGCGGATTGCCGCGCGGCAGGCCGACGCTGAAGATGGTGCCCGCCGGCGACGTCGCTACGGTGAGGCTCCCCTCGTGCTCATCGACGATCTGACGGGCGTTGAAGAGACCGAGCCCGGTGCCCTCCGGCTTGCCCTTGGTGACGAACGGCTCAAACAGGCGCCGCCCCACGTCGGGCGGGAGCCCTGGCCCCGTGTCGGCGACGTCGATCACGACGCGCTCGTCCTCGCGGCGCGTGCGCAAGGTCAAGACGCCTCCGTCCTCCGCCATGGCCTCGACGGCGTTGTGCATCAGGTTCAACAGCGCGCGGGCGAGCTTGCCCGCGTCGAAGCTGGCGCTGCCGGACTCGTTCAGCTCGAGCGCGATGTGCACGCCCGCGCGGCTCGCGTCAGGTTGCACTTGGCCACGGAGATCCTCGAGAAACGGCGCTAGCTCGGTGAAGCGCTTGAGCAGCGTCGACTCGCCGCGCGCGTACGCCAGCAGATCTTGCTGCATGTCGCGAATGACCGCGAACTGCTCCTCGACCGTGCCGCCGAGCCGCTTGCGGCGCGCGGCGTCGTCGCTCAGCTCCATCAGCTGCGTGTTGCCGCGAATCACGGTGAGCGGCGTGCGGAGATCGTGCATCACGCCCGAGAGCAGCCGTCCAATGGTCTCGAGGCGTCGCGCGCGCTCGCGGGCGTCTCGCGCCTGAAGCACCTCGAGCTGAGTCGCGACGTTCGCGGACACGAGCCGCAAGAGCTCCTGATCGGCCGGGCCGAAGCGCTTCGGGCCGGCGGCGTACATGGCGACGGCCCCGCCAACCTCCGCGCCAAGCGGCTCGGCCATGGCGGCGGCGACGTCGTGCCCAAGGCGCGTCGTCAAGCGCCGAGGCTCGGCGGCAGGCCTGCCTTCGGCGAACTGACTCTTTTGCTCGTCGTAGGCGCGCGCCGCGATCCCCTCGCCACGCCGCACCGGCACCGCGAACACCTCGCCCGGGCTCGCGGCGCTCGCCATGAACTGCACGAGGCGCCCCTCCTTGGTCGCGTGCAGCACAGCGCCTCCCGCAGCGCCGCATGCGGCGGCCACCTTGGCGATCACGCAACGCGCAAGCTCCTTCACCGAGTCGGCACGGCTCATCGCCGTCTCGAGCTCATACAGCAGCGCAAAATCGCTGAGCGTGCGCTCGAGTCGCGTCGTCGTCGCCGCCATCTGGGCGAAGAGCCGCGCGTTCTCGATCGACACGGCTGCCTGCGCCGCGAGCGCGCGCAGCAGATCGGTGTCGTAGCGGGTGAAGGGCAGCGGCTCGCCGTCCGCGCCGGTCTTGTTCAAGACCTGAATCACGCCGACGCTCGCCCCCACGTGGTCGCTGATCGGCACGGCGAGCACCGAGCGCGTCCGGAACCCGCTCTCCGTGTCCCACGACGGATCGAAGCGCGGATCGGCGTACGCATCCGCGATGCGCATCGCCCGCCCGGTCTTCGCGACGTGCCCGGCCACGCCGCGGCCGATCGCGACGGCGATGCTCCGCTTGGTGTCGCCGACCTTCACGCGCGAGACGAGCTGCTCGCCCTCGCGCAAGTACAGCGTGGCGCGCTCGGCGTGGAGGACCTGGGTCGTTACATCGACGACGAGCGCGAGCAGCGCCTCCAGATCGTCCGTCGTGCCGACCGCCATGCCGACGCGCCGCAGCCCGGCCTCGGCCTCACGCGCGCGCTCGAGCGCCGCCTCGAGCTCGGCGACGCGGCGGTCGCGCCGAAGCGCTGTCGCGCGCTTGTCCACTCCGCCAAGCTACAAGAGAACAGGCCGTGATGCGCGCCCCTCTCCTCGTCGGGCCCGATCTCCACGGCTCAGCTGCCGTGCTATGGGTGCCCTCGTACGGGCACCTCGAAGCGAGGCGCGGCCCGAGCGCAAGGTCGGGAGCGATTGGCGTGGGTCTCAAGCAAGTCCAGCTGCGTGTGTTCGGTCAGGTTCAGGGCGGCTTCTTTCGCGCGTCCGCGCAACGCGAGGCCAAGCGCCTCGGACTGACCGGCTGGGTGAAGAACCGCAAGGACTGCTCCGTCGAGCTCGTGGCCGAGGGCGAAGAAGAAGGGATCCGTGATTTCGTCGCCTGGGCGCACCGTGGTCCGAGCACCGCGCGCGTAGACAAGGTCGACTTGCGCTGGCGCAGCTTCGACGGCGAGTTCTTCGACTTTCGCATCCTCGACTGAACCATGGGCTCCGCTCGCGAGAGCAGGCGTCGCGCCGCCGGCCCGCGACGGAACAGCATCGCCCCGCGCGGCATTGCAGGCTTCGATATGCCTCGACCGCACGCACGCTCTGCCGCGCTCTTCCTCGTCGCCGCGGCCGCCGTCCTTCCCGTCCGGGCCAGCGCGGACGGCCGCACCGCAGCGACGGCATCGGCCGCCCCGAGCAGCGCCCCGCGGATCCCCCTCGCCGAGCTGCCCACGCTCGCGCCCATCGGTAAGCCGCAGGCGAAGCCCGCGCTGGTCGCGAGCCTCGAGGGCCGCCTCGATCAGCTGCTCGCGATGCGCCTCGCGCACCCGCTCGAGCCGACCGCGGATTTCGCGTTTCTCACGATCGATCTCGAGCCCGACATCGCCGCGGCCATCGCGCTCGAGCTGTCGGTGCTTCGCGAGCGGCTCGACGGACCTCGCGCGAGCCGTCTGCTCGAGCGCGCGCGCAAGGAGGGCTCGGCGGCGCTCGAGCGGCGCGACAAGAAAAAAAGGTCTAAGTCCAGCGACAAGAAGGTCGCGGGCAGGCCCGGCCGCGCGGACCCAGCGGCGGACGCGGGGCCCGGGCCGGCACGCGACGCCGCGTCGAGCGATGGCGACTGGCTACAGTTCGTGCTCGCGCTCGGCACGACCGATGACGAGAACTGGCGTGGGCTCGCGCGCCTCTACGGGATGCTCCGCATGCTCGAGGCCTCGGGCACGACCGCGGCGGCGCGCACGATGATCGACGCGTACGCATACTTCGGCGAGCTCGTGCGCATCGATCTGCAGCGCGGCCTGGAGCGCATGAAGGACCGCGCACTCCCCGCGCTCATCGAGGCCAAGGAACACGAGGCGCGCAAGGTCCGCGACTGGGCGCGGCGCCGCCTCGACGCCATGAGCAAGGCGATCCCGGGCGAGGCCGTGTCGACCGCGGACCACGAGGCGCTCGCCGACATCCTGCGCGCGTTCGCACGCGTCAAAGATCTCGACGCCGCGCGCGTCGTGCTCAGCTACACGAACAGCGAGCGCGCCCAGCTTCGCATCGCGGCGCGTGAGTCGATCGTAGCCTTCGGCGAGCCCGCGCTGTGGCACGTCCGCGAGGCCTACGAGAGCCTCACCGGCGAGAAGCCCGCCAAATCGTGGGACGCGCGGCGAGCGCTCCAGGAGCTCTTTCGGCTGCACGACGAGTCTCGGCTCACGAGCGTGTACGCCGCGTTCTCCGAGGGCGAGGCCGCCGTGAATCGCAGGGATTTGCCGGCCGCCATCGCCGCGTTCGATCAGGTGCTCGCACGCGCACCGCTCTTCGAGCGGAGGGCCGAGATGGCCACTACCTATGGGCTCCACGCGGCGACCCTCGAGATGGCGGGCAAGGACGACGACGCCATCATGGCGCTACGCAAGGCTCGGCGCCTCGACCCACAGGCCGCCGACCGACCACGGCTCGAATCCCGCATTCATTACCTCGAGGGCAAGGCGCTCGCGGCGCGCGGCACGCCCGACCTCGGCACCCTGCGCACGGCGATCGAGCTCGACCCCCAGAATGCCGAGGCGCGCGCGCTGTTGACCTCGCTCGAGACGAAGGTCGCGACCGGTGAGACGAGGATGAAGCGCTACGCCGCAGCCATCCTTGCCGCGCTCGTCGCGTTCGTCGGGACGCTGCTGCTCGCCCGCCGGCCGCGGCCAAAGCAGGCCCCCGTTGCGGACACTGCAACCGGAGCCACGGCTGTTCAGCCCAGCCCAAGCGAGCCCAGCCCAAGCGAGCCCAGCCCAAGCGAGCCCAGCCCAAGCGAGCCCAGCCCAAGCGAGCCCAGCCCAAGCGAGCCCAGCCCAAGCGAGCCCAGCCCAAGCGAGCCCAGCCCCAGCGAGCCCAGCCCCAGCGAGCCCAGCCCCAGC
>SYFR01000012.1 GCA_005800325.1 Myxococcales bacterium
CGCTCTAGCCCGCTGAGCTACAGGCGCAGAATGGCCGGGACCTTAGTCGCAGCGCTCCGCCTGCGCAAGGGACGGCCCGGCGCCGGGGGTGATCGATGGCCGAAGGGCGCGGCCTCTCTCCACGCCGATGCGACACGGCCTCGCTCGAATCAGGATTCCCCGAGAGGGTCGGGCGCAGACCCTCCCCCGCAGCAGCGGGGCCCCCCACCCAACATCTCGCTCCGCGCACGGCGGCGCGGCGCGGCCTCCGCGCGGGGGCCCCAGCCCCGCTTGCCACTACGCCGGCAAGAGGGCCATGACCCTCAGCCGTGCATCACGCCCCCGGCGCGACTACGGGCGCGCGTAGAGCGTTAGCTCGCCGATCGCTTTCTCCATCAGCGCGCGGCAGGTGCGGTAGTCGGGGTGTCGCAGCGCGACCCCGCCGTCGGAGACCACCGTCTGCTTCCAGTTTCGGCGGCGCGTCCCGACGGGCAAGAGGTGATCGCCCACCCACGCGGGGCCGCACGCGGCGCGCAGCTCGCGGAGGCCCTCGATGCGTGCGATGCGCCCCTGCCCGAGCGCGCGCTTGAACACCATGGCGACGTGGTATCTGCGCGCGACGCGGGCATCGAAGCGGCCCCAGCACACCGCTCGCGCCCACTCGCGGTAGACGTCGATGTCGTTGGCCCAGTTCATCATGTCGATGAGGTGGCCGCCTCCGCTGCGCGCGGCGATCTCCCCGAACACGACCTCGCCGTTCGACTTCTTGTACCACTCCATGTGCGTGAAGCCGCTGCCCATGCCGAGCGCCGCGAGCACGTTGCGGCCGAGCTCCACGCCGCCCGCGAGAGCGCGCTCGTGCGGATCGCGGAACGTGAGCTGGGCCGGGCTCACCCACTCTTCGCTGCGCGCGATGAGCGGTCGAGGGTGATACTGCGTGACGCTCTCGAACACGGGCCGGCCGTCGATCGAGATGGCGTCGCAGGTGAACTCCTCACCGTCGATGAACTCCTCGACGCTCGCCTCGCCGATGTGGCTCATGCGGGCGAGGGCGCGCTCGAGCTCGGGGCCGTCGTCGCAGCGGAACGTGTCGGCGCTGCCCGCTCCCGCGATCGGCTTGATGATCACCGGAAAGCCAATCTCGAGCGCGGCGTGTCGTGCCTCGGTCACCGTCGTCACGCGCCGGGACAAGGGGACGCGCAGACCCGCGCGCGCGACGCGCTCCTTCATGAGCTGCTTGTCGCGGAAGCCGAGCACGGTGTCGCGGCTCATCCCCGGCACGCCCGTGAGATCGCGCACGCGCGCCGCGAGGAGCACCGTCGGCTCCCAGAGGCTCTCGATGCGATCGATCTTGCGGCCACGAAGCGCGCGGACGAGAGCGTTCGCCGCGGACTCTTCGTCGAAGAGCTTGGGCACGCTCACCCAGTCGGCGAGGTGTCCTCTCGTGGCGTTCGGGAGGGCGGCGGCGCTGCCTTCGCCGACACCGATGACGTTCGCGCCGACCTCGGCGAGGCCGCGTGTGAAGCCCGCCATTTCGGGCGGGTAATGCGGGGAGATGAAGACGACGTTCATGGCGAGCCGAGGCAGCGCGCACCTCTTCAAGCAACGCGTGCGCGAGCGGCGCTCATCCTCCCACGGCTGACCCGCGCCGCGAAGCGGAACGGCGGCGAACCTCTACATCGAGGCGCACGCGCACCCGCGGCTCGCACCGACGCCCCGCGCATTTGCAGAACTTGGCCCCGGGCGCGCGGATCTGCGAACGGCGGCCCATGGGAAAGTCGAGAGCGAGCTCTCTCCCCGTGCTCGTCGCCGCGCTCGTCGGCGCCGCGTGCGGGACCAAGGGCGAGGGTGGGGCGCCCGAGGGCGTCGTCGGCAACGCGAAGGTCGTCTCGGCCAACGGAGCGCCGCCGGCACAGAAGCCGCTCGGGCCCGACCAGACCGCGAAAGAGAGCGGCCCAACGCTCGGCGCCGTGAAAATGGGGGTCCCGATCCACGAGAAGCCCGACCCGCGCAGCCTCCAGGTAGGCTACCTCACGCTCGGCGCCATCGTGCAGCGCGCCGAGAAGCCGGCCGCCTTCGATGCGTGCAAGGGCGGCTATTACCACGTGCTGCCTCGCGGCTTCGTGTGCCTCGACGAGGGCGCCACGATCGAGATGGAGCACCCGATCCTCCGCGCGAAGCTGCGCGGCCCGGACCTCACGAAGCCCCTACCGTACTCGTACGCGTTCGTCCGCGCGATCGCGCCGCGCTATTACCGCCTCCCCGCGAAGAGCGAACAATTTCAGTACGAGATGAGCCTCGAGCGCAACCTCCGCTCGCACGACCGCCTCAAGGAGAAGTGGAACGAGATCGAGGTCGGCTCGAACGACGTGCCGCTCGACGCCCGCGGCATCGCGGTCGGTCCGGCGCCGGCGGCCGCGCCCGCGCTCACGGACATCGAGAAATTCGGCGGCTCCGGCGAAGGCACCGTGCCCTGGTTCTTTCAGGGCGGACGCAAGCTCCCGAACGTCTCGAACTTCCAGGTGCCGGACTACGCCGTCATCACCAACCGCATCAAGCGGCACGCCGGCGTCGCGCTCATCGACGCGTTTCCCGGAGAAAACCGGGACTTTGCGCTCACCACCGATCTGCGCCTCGTGCCCACGAGCAAGCTCAAGCCCGGTCGCGGCTCGACCTTTCACGGCATCGAGCTCGACAAGACGTGGGCCTTTCCGTTCGCGTTCGTGAAGAAGGACGACACCTACCCGTACGAGCGTGAAAAGCGCCGCTTCACCAAGCAGAAAAAGCGGCTCGCGTACGGCGAGGCCGTGCGCCTGAGCGGCGAGTCGTCGGGCGAGGGCGAGCGCCGCTACGTCGAGACGCGCGACGGAGCCTGGCTGCGCGCCGCGGACCTCGCGATCGTGCCGAAGATGTCGAGCCTCCCGAGCCACGCCAAGGGCAAGACCAAGTGGCTCGACGTGTCGATCCTGCGGCAGACCCTGCTCCTGTTCGAGGGCGACAAGCCCATCTACGCGACCCTCGTCTCGACCGGCAAGGACGGCCTCGGCGATCCGAAGAAGACGCACTCGACCCCGACCGGCAGCTTTCGCATCCGCGAGAAGCACGTCACGACCACGATGGACTCGCAGATGCTGGGCAGCGAGTTTGAGCTGAACGACGTGCCCTGGGTCCAGTACTTCCACTCGGGCTACGCGCTCCACGCGGCGTACTGGCACACCTCGTACGGCCGCCCGCGCAGCCACGGCTGCATCAACCTCTCGCCGATCGACGCGCGTCGGATCTTCGGCTGGACCGACCCGCCGCTGCCCTCGGGGTGGCACGGCGTGAGCGTCGCCGAGGGGCCAGCGAGCGAGGGCACGCTCGTGCACGTGCACCCGTAGCTCTGCCGTCCCTGCGGTGAGACCGGAGCGAGCTCGTCGCCTCGCGCCTCGGTTCGACTCGGCTTCGCATCGACAATTAGGTGGCGAAGCTCGGATGCGCCACATTAGATCTCGCCTCGTGCAGGTGGCGCGCATGGTGCTCGCGATGGTCCTCGGGATCGCGCTGCCGTTCTGCGTGCAGTGGCTCGATCGCCGGCGGCTCTCGGCCGAGGCTCGGGCGCGCGCCTGGAACACCGCGAGCTGGGGGGCCGCGGTCTACGCGTTCGGTCCGGCGTCGATGCTCGGCTGGATGTGGCTCACGCGGCCGCGCGGCTGGCGCATCGCGTACGGCGCCGTCGCGACGAGCCTCGCCGTGCTCGCCATCGCGCTCGCGGATCGCGCCTTGCTCGCGACCATGAAGCAGCCCGGCGACGCGCTGGTCGAGCTCCTCGAGAGCGCGCTCGTCGTGGCGCTCGCCGCGGCGCTGCTCTTGGGGATCCTCGAGCTCGCCGTGAGCGTGAAGCGACGTACACGTCTCCGCCCGAGCGTGCCGGCAAGGGTGCTATAGGGCGCGCGTGTCGTCCTACGCGCTCGCGCTCGCCGGGGCATCGTCCTTCGCGACCGCGGGCGTGCCGACGCCGCCGCTCCTGCACGCGGAGGCCTGGGCCGACGAGAGCGCGGGCGCCGTGCGCGGCGTGACCATCGGCCCGATCGAGAGCGCGGCTCATCCGGGCGTCGGCTACGGGACGCCCGCCGGTCGGGCGGCGATGGCGGAGGCGCGCGCGATGGGCGCCACCTGGATCGCCGTCACGCCGTTCGGCCGCGTCTGGGATCTTTCGGGCGGCGGCGTCGACCTCACCTTCGAGAAGCCGGTCGTCGAAAACACCGCGGCCGTCCTCGCCGCCATTCACGACGCGCACGCGGAGGGGCTGCGCGTCATGGTGGTGCCGCACCTGTGGGTCGAGTCGGGCGAGTGGCGGGCGCTCATCGATCCGGGGAGCGACGAGGGCTGGGCGCGCTGGGCCGCATCGTATCGTCGCTTCGTCTTGCACTGGGCGAGCGTGGCCGAGCGCGGGCACGCCGAGATGTTCAGCGTCGGGGTCGAGCTCCGTAGCTGGGTGACGACCGCGCGCGCGCCGAGCTTCGTCGAGGTGATTCGCGTAGTGCGCGAGCGCTATCACGGCCTCCTGACCTACTCGGGCAACTGGGACGACGTCGGCAACACCGTCATCCTCGGGGAGCTCGACGTCATCGGCGTGAACGCGTTCTATCCGCTGGCCGAGCGCGAGGGCAGCACGCCCGAAGAGCTCGCGGCCGGCGGCGCCAAGGTCGCGCGGCAGCTCGGTGAGCTCGCGGCCGAGTGGCACAAGCCCATCGTCTTGACCGAGATGGGCTACACGACGCGCGCCGATCCCGCGCTGCGCCCGTGGGAGTGGCCGGATGCGATGCACCACGTGCGCGTCGACGAGCGCGCGCAGGCGGCCGCGTACTTCGCGTTGCTGTCATCCTTGGCGTGGGAGCCGTGGTGCGCGGGGTTCTTCGTGTGGCGCACCTACGCCGATCCGCTCGACGTGTCGCAAGAGTCGGAGTGGGGGTTTTCTCCGCGCGGAAAGCTCGCCGAGCTCACGCTGCGCGACGCCTTCGCGGCGTGGTGGGCGGCCGATGGCGAGCCCGTACGAGGACGCGCGCTCTCGGCGCATCGCGCGCGCACGCCAGGGGTCCTCGCGTGGGAGGCGAGCCCCGCCTTGCCGATCCGCGAGCCGCTGCCGTGACCCTTGGTGTCATAGTTGCTGTCGCTCACCGACGAGCGCGCCGGCAGCCGCAACGAGACGCGGCTCTCGGCCTCGACTCAGTAGTCGCCGTCTTTCACTGACGAGCGCGCCGGCAGCCGCAAGGAGACGCGGCTCACGGCCTCGACTCCGCCCGAGAGGTACTCGTAGCGCGCGAGGTTCGAGAGCACGTGCGCGACGTAGTGACGCGTCTCGCGGTAGGGGATGCGCGCCACCCACACATCGGCATCGCGATCGCTGCCGGCGAGCCAGCCGCTCACCGCGTGCGGCCCCGCGTTGTAGCTCGCGACCGCGAGCGGCAAGCTGCCGTCGAACGTGCGCAGCAGCTTGCCGAGATAGAAGGCGCCGATCGCGATGTTCACGTCGGGGCGGACGAAATAGTCGTCGCTGTGTCCGCTCGCGCCGTCGGGTTGACCAGGGAGAGCGGGCTGACCGAGGAGCGGGGGTTGCCCGAGGAGCGAGAGTTCGCCGGCCGCCTCGCGCGCCGTGCCCGGCATGAG
>SYFR01000118.1 GCA_005800325.1 Myxococcales bacterium
AAGCCAGCAGCGCCCCCAAAGAGCGCCGCCGCCAAGCCAGCAGCGCCCCCAAAGAGCGTCGCCGCAAAGGCGCAACGCGGTGCGCCGGCGAGCGTGCGCGAGCGCGACTACGACGAGCCGGATCTCGACCCCTTCGACGACAAGGCGGAAACCGAGGACCTGCCCGCGGCGTCGGCGCGCGGTGCGCGGCGCAGGGGCGGCAAGGCTCCCGAGCCCCAGCCGGTCGAGGAAGAAGAGTTCGTCGCGCTCGATGACGACTTCGATCTCAGCCCGCGCGAGACGGACGCCGACGCGGATGAGGCGCCTGAGTCCACCGGCACTCCGAAGCGCCGCGCAGGACGTGTCGATCTCTCGCCGCGCGGGGCCGTCGTCATCGCGCCCAGCATTCCGCTTCCGGTGCGTGAGCTCGCGCGAACGCCTTCGCTCGATGAGCGCGCGAAGTCCATCGATGAGCGCCTGCGGCAGCACCCCAACGCCTTCGTGCGCGCCCACTGCGAGAGCTTCGACATGTCCTGGATTTTCCACGACACCGGGCTCGAAGGGACCATCTACACGTACGAAGAGCTCGCCGCAGTGTTCACCGGAGCGGACACTTCACGCGCGGACTCGAGCCTGCTGCCGGTGTACGACGCCATCGCGCGCAGCCGAGAGGCCGTGCGCTTCGTGCGTGAGCAAGCCGAGAAATCGCGCCTGCCCCTGACCGTCGACCTCGTGAAGCGGATCTACACGATCCTCCATCCGGAAGAGGGCGACGTTCGAACGCTCAAGTACCGCCGCGATGTACCCCAGCATCGGCTCTATTTTCACGAATACGCGCAACCCGACAAGATCGCTTTGAAGCTGCGCGCGGTCATCGACTGGATCAACGCCCCCGACACGAAGAAGAACGTGCCGGCCATCAAGCTCGCCGCGAAGGCGCACTACGACATCGCAAGGACGTATCCGTTCACCCACGACAGCGGGACGGTGGCGCGCCTCTTCATGAACTTGCTCTTGTTGCGCAGTGGCCTTCCGCCCGCGATCATCCACCACAGCGAGCGGCAGCGGTATTACGACGCGCTCAAGGCGCCGACCGCGTCCCAGCTCTCGCAGATGCTGCACGACTCGGTGGAGAACTCGCTCGCGAGCATCGAGAAGCGCCTCGACGAGGCCGAGACGCACAAGCGCGCCTTCGTGAGCTGACGCGCGACGCGACGGGGCACCGCGACGGCCAAAGCCAGCGGGTCCGCAGCAGCGGACTACCTTGGTGGCGTCTGTGTCGCCACCCTCGCGAGCCGCGCCACGAGCTCTTCGGCCGCCGAATACGGGTCGCGCGTGCGCGAGGCGACGTCCGCGACCGCCGCGTCGATGTCCGCAGCCATGCGCTCCTCGGCAGCGGCGAGGAGCTGATCGCGAAGCTGCGCGCGCATCGACTCGCGGAGCCGCGCGAGCCGACGAACCGCGCCGGCCTCGGTCCCCATGAGCCACTCGCGATGGTCGGCGAGCCGCTGGCACAGCTCGTCGAGCCCCTGCCCGCTCGTGGCGATCGTCCGCACGATCGGCGCGATCCACTGCCCGTCCTCGTCGCTGCCGGAAGGCCCGCGCAGCCGCGGCTCGGCTTTCTCGTGGCTTCGACCGTGGCACGAGCCTCTCGCGCCGCAGCCATTTTTCGCGCCGCACGAGCCCTGGGCGCCAACGGGCGTGCTCGTCGCTCCGGGCTTTCGGAACGCGCTCTTTGTCGACTGACCGAGGGCGATCATGAGCTCGAGGTCGCGCTCCGTCGCATCGGCGCCTTCGCGATCGGCCTTGTTCACCGAGAATACGTCCGCGCACTCGAGGATCCCCGCCTTGATCGCCTGGACGTCGTCGCCCATCCCGGGCGCCATCACGACCAGCGTCGTGTCCACCGTGCGCGTCACCTCGAGCTCGTCCTGCCCCACGCCGACGGTCTCGACGAGCACGACGTCCGCTTGCCACGCATCCATCACGCGGATGACGTCGACGGCCGAGCGCGACAAGCCGCCGAGCGCGCCGCGGGTCGCGAGCGAGCGGATGAAGACGCCAGGGTCGGTCGTGTGCGCCCCCATGCGGATGCGGTCGCCGAGGATCGCTCCCCCCGAAAACGGGCTCGTCGGATCGATGCAGACCACCGCGACCTTCTGGCCCTGGCGACGAAATACCGCGATGAGCTTGTCCGTCAGCGTGCTCTTTCCGGCGCCCGGAACGCCGGTCACACCGATGGTCCACGCCCGCCCCGTGTGCGAAAAGAGCTGCTTCAAGATCGCGCGGTGCTCGCCCACGCCGTCGTCGACGAGCCGAAGCACGCGAGCGAGCGCCCGCACGTCGCCGGCGACGACCTTCGCAGCCAGCGGATGGGGCGGCGGCGTGGGGCTCGGCCGCTCGGGCGCCGCTTCGAGGTCACTCGCCATGGGTCGACGCCTACCGCCGGTGTGCCTTTTTTAGCTGGCGAATCGCTGAATCGCGAACCTAGCTCGCTGCCACCCGCGTATCGGCCGCGCTCGCCATCGCCCAGGCATCGGCGGAGGCCTTGTGCGCGACCTTGCCATCGTGCGTGAACAGGCACGGACCTACGACCTCGTCGGAGGCATCGACGGAGAGCTTTCGTTCTTTGCCGAGGAGATGATCGACGAGCGCCCACACGTTGCGCGCGTAGACGAGGCTCGCGTCGCCGGGCACCGTCGCCGGCAGGTTCGGATGGCCGATGATGAGCACGCCGTGCTTCCGCACATCGCGCCCGAGCTCGCTCAGCTCACAGTTGCCGCCCTGCGCGACCGCGAGATCGACGATGACGGCGCCGGGCTTCATCTCGGCCACGACCCCCGCGGGCACGAGGTTCGGGGCGCGCTTGCCGGGGATGAGCGCCGTCGTGATGACGACGTCCGCCTGAACGAGGTGCGTCTTCACGATGCGCTGCTGCTCGCGCAAGAACTCTGGGCTCATCTCGCGCGCGTAGCCCCCCGCGCCCTCGCCGCTCTCCTTCGACTCCGGCAGCGGAATGAG
>SYFR01000119.1 GCA_005800325.1 Myxococcales bacterium
GTCTCGGAGCGGCGCGCGGGGCGCGAGGTCGCTCGGTCCGCCGAGGGGGGCCTCGCGTGAGCGCGCGGAGTTGGCTCGACGACGAGCCCTCCCTCCGCGACGCGCGGCGCGAGCTTCGCAGTGCCTGGCACACGGCGAAGCGTCGTTGGCCCGTCGTGCTCTTCGGTGCGCTGCTCACTGCCGCCCTCGGCGTCGCGTGGAGTCTCCGTCGCGAGCGCAGCCATGACGCCACCCTCGTACTGCGGATCACCGAGCACGTCGCCGATCCGGCGAGGCCCGTCGCCGCCGAGGCGGCCATCGCGAGCTACCTCGCCGAGACGCTCCTCACGCGGGCCGCGCTCTTGGACCTCGCGGAAGACCTCGAGCTCTACCCCGAGCTGGCGGAGAACTCGGAGCTTCGGGTGGAGCGGTTTCGCGAGGCGCTCGAGGTCCGCGCAGTGCAGAACTACTTCGACCCTGAGCGGTACATCGGTGCTCAGCCGCGCACCGCACGCGTCGTCGTTCGCTATCGCGGTCCCCGCCCGGAAGAGGCGCTCGGCGTCGTGCGCGGTCTCGCTCGCCGGATCGCGGATGAGCGTGACGCGACCCTGCGTCGCCGGACCGAGGCGACGGCGCGCGCCTCGAGCGCCTTCGAGTCGAGCGTCCGCGCGCAGCTCCTCGCGCTGCGGCGTGAACAGGCGCGGCTCAGCGTCTCTTCATCGGCATCGACCGTCAGCTTCATCCACCTCGTTGGCATCGCGCGGACCATCGCGCGCGTGGAGGACGAGCTCACGACCATCACACGCGAGCGCACGGCGGAGGAGCTCGGAGACAGCATGGCGCAGGTGGGGCTCCTCTCGACCTTCGAGCTCGTGGACGCGGGCAGGGTGGCGTCCCCGACGCTCACGCCGCAGGCGGAGCTCGTGCTCGTGGGGGTCATGCTCTTCGTCGTCGGCTTTGCCCTCTCGGTCGTCGTGGCCGGCACGTTTCACAGCCGGATTTTCACGGCGGTCGAGCTCGCCCGACTCGGCCTCCCGGTCCTTGGCGAGCTTGGTCCTTCGAGTGAGCGTAGGAGCCTCGTATGAGACAGATCCCCGGTCCCGACGGCGACCCGAGCGACTCGATGACGAGCACGTGGCGCTCCTTGGGGCGGACGCTTCGTAGGGCGCTCCGTCATGCACACGTGCTCGCGCTCGCTGCCGTGGCGAGCGTGCCGGCGGCCATCTACGCACCTCGTCTCGTGCCGCCTGTCTACGTGTCTCAGGCGGCGCTTCTGCATCGCGAGCTCATTCAAGCGACCAGCCTGCTTGGCAAAGACGCGCAAGTCGAGACCGTGCGGCAGCGCGGTAGCCGGCTGAAAGAGCTCTTGATGTCGCGAACGAAGCTCGAGGCCATCGTCCGCGAGTTCTCGCTCTTCCCGGAGGTCGTCGAGGCGGGTGGCATGGCCGAGGCCGTCGATGAGCTGACACGCGTCGTCGACTGCCGGGTCGGCGACGACACGTACACCATCAAGGTGTCGTATCGCGACGCCGTGACCGCGCAGGGGGTCACGAGGCGTCTCGCGGAGTCGCTGATCGAAGAGGCCGCGAAGTACCGCCGCGAGCAGGCAGCGGCGACGATGCAGTTTCTCGAGGCCCAGAGCACGCGCGCCGAGACCGATCTCGACGGCGCCGAGCAGCGCCTCGCTTCGTTCATCGCGCAGCATCCCGAGTTCGCGCAGGATGTCGTGGTCGCAGGAGGCGCGGCGCACGCGGGGGCGTCGGTTCGCGCGCAAGAGCGGAAAGCCGCAGCCACAGATCCGATGATCGTGTCGCTGGAACGGCAACGCTCCCGTCTCGCGCGGCGGATCGTGGCGCTCAATCGGCCGAACGCTCCGCTCGCGCCCCCAATCGCCGAGCTCGATCCCATCACCGCGAGCACGCTCACGGGAGCCAAGTCCGAGCTCGACCGCGCCAAACAAAATCACCTGTCGCTGAGCTCGCGCTACACCGAGGCCCACCCCGACGTCGTCGAGGCCGGTCGGCGGCTCGCGCTCGCGACGACCGCCTACGATGCGGCGCGCGCGGACGCGCAGGCGGTCGCGAGGCTCACCCACGCTCCCGTCGACGCGAGTCCCGATCCCGACCCCGATGTGCAGCGCAAGCGCACCGAGGGCGAGCTTCGCGCCGTGCAAGACGGGATCTCGCGCGCCCAGAGGAAGAAGAGTCACGGCGGTCCGCCCCGCACCACGGATCCGGGGGGCTGGCTCGTCGACCTCGAGACCCAATGGACGACTCTCAATCGTGCGGTGAGCGAGGTGCGCGAGCGCCATCAGCAGCTCGAGCGCCGCTACTTCCAGGCCGCGATCCTCGCGGACGTCGAGACGAGCGGAGAGGCGGCGCAGATGGTGGTCGTCGATCCGGCCTATGTCCCCGAGCGGCCGGTATCGCGAGGGCCGCGCCGCGTAGCTGCCGTGGGCGCAGCCATCGTGCTCCTGCTCGGGATCGTCGTGGCGCTGCTTCTCGGCCGCGCGGACGAACGACTCTACGACGAGAGTGACCTCGAGCGGCTTCCCTTCGGGGCGGCGATGATCGCGCTGCCGCACCCGCGAAGGAGGAGACCATGATGGGGACGCTCGTCGAGGAGCGCCACGAGAACGGGGGGCGCGGCGTCGGGCGACGGGGCGTCGCGGGCGGCATGCGGGTGACTCATGCACACGAAGACGTGCCGCCTGGGCCGCTCGAGCTCCCGGTCATCCACGACCCGACCGCGGACGCTGCAGCTCGATACCGCGTGCTGGCCCACCGCCTGCGCAATGGCCATGAGTCGCGCAATGGCCATGGGCCGCGCAATGGCCATGAGTCGCGCAATGGTCATGGGCCGCTCAATGTCAATGAGTCGCGCAATGGCCATGAGACGACCGTCTTGGCGGTCACGAGCGCGCGCGCGCGGGAGGGCAAGACGACCTGCGCCATCAATCTGGCCGCGGCGCTCGCCGAGCGGGGCGAGGGGCCGGTGCTGCTCGCCGACCTCTGTGTCCGCTCGCCCAAGCTGGCCGAGTCTCTCGGTTTCGCGCCCGAGACTTGCGCGACCCTTCAGCTGGCGCGCGCGAACGGCGACGGCGCACATGGCTGGGAGCTGATTGCGGTCTGGCGCGACGAGCTGCACGTGCTCGCGATCGCGCCGGGCCAGGAGACCGAGGTCCTCGCACCGCGTGCCATCGAGACGCTCGTCGGCGACGCGCGGCAGAGCGGCTACGCCTATGTCGTGCTCGACTGCCCAGCGGCGCTCGCGTCGCCGGACGTCGGCTTGTGCGATGGGCTCGTCGACGGGCTGGTGCTCACGGCGCGCGCAGGGGTGACCCGTAAGAGCGCGCTCCTCCGCGCGGCCGAGGCGTTCGACGCGGCGCCCGTCCTCGCCGTGGTGCTCATGGGCGCGCGGGGCAAGCGGTGAGACTGCGCCGCCCCAACGTGGCGCGAGCAAGCCGTCCTGCCACGGGCGCATGCGTCGCAGTCGCCCTCGCGCTGGCGGCGGGCGCGGGATGCAAGCGGGCAAAGCCGGAGAGTGGGGGCCCGCCCATCGTGAACGCTTCGCCCTCGTCACGTGCGCCGGGAGCCGCGATCCCTTCGCCGAGCGAGCTCGCCGGGCTGAGCCTCCTCGTCGGCCGGAGGCTGCCGGAGCTGCGGGACAAGGCCGCGCGCGGCCTGGCGAGCTGGCAGCGGCTCAAGGCTCACGCCGACGAGCTCGTACGCGAGCCAGACGCGAGCGGAATGGGCGCCGAGAACCTCGCCTTGGCGTACCTCGTCGAGGCCGACGTCGAGCACGCCCGGGCCGCCTACGCCGCGGCTCGAGCGCTCATGCAGCGCGACGTGCGCTCCGACAGCTACCTCCGGTACGGCGACTACATGCGCGGGGTCGCCATGGTCCTCGACCACTGCGGAGCGGCATTGAGCGCTGACGAACAAGGCGAGCTCGCGTCCTACCTCGACCGCACGACGAACGAGCTCTGGTTCGACAACCGGGGCAACGGCTGGGGCCTCAAGGACCCCGGGAGCAACTATCACCTCGCATTTCTCGAGGGCACCGCGTTCGCTGGATACGCGCTGCAGCGGCGCGCGCATCCGAATGCCGGGCGCTACCTCGAGCGGTTCTTTTCCCTCCTCGAAGGTCACGGCGGCGTGCTGGCCTATCTGGAGGCCCGGGGTGAGGGCGGCGACTGGCCCGAGGGCGTCAACTACGGTCAACGCTCGAAGCAGCGCCTCTTCTCGGCGCTCTCGCTCGTCGCATCGATGGGCGGGCCGAACTACTTTGCGCGGCACCGCTTCTTTCGCGATGCCGTGAGCTACGCCGTCTACCAGGTCCAGCCGGACCGGAGAGCGCTATTTCCCGGCGGGGATCTGAGCCGCGACAGCGCGATGCTGATCTGTCCCTACGACCGAGACTATGTCGAGACGGCGGCGTACTTTCTCGACGACGCGGCGACTAGGCAGCTCGCTCGGTACTACCTCAGCCGTGTGGTCAAGAGCTACGAGGACGGCTTTCGCTGGCGCGAGGGCCTCTACAAAGGGGTGTTGTTCGAGACGGATGGCGCGGTCGCGAACGTCGCCGCACTGCCGCGCTCGTACCTCGCCAGTGGCACTGGCTGGTTGAATATTCGCTCGGGCTGGGAACACCACGCGACTTCGCTCAGCATCTCCGGCGGCGCGCTCCACGACCAGGATCACGCTCACGCGGACGTGGGCTCGTTCGTGCTGTGGAAGGGGGGCTGGCAAGCGGTCGACGCGTCATCTTTCAGCAAGGGGATCAACTGGGAGGCCGGCGCGCACAACATGGTGAGCGTCGTCGGACACCAGCGCCGGCACGCCACCATGCCGGGCATGGTGCGCTTCAGCCACGCGGACGGAGTTGCGCACGCGAGCGTCGACGCGACGGGGCTCTTCGTGCGGCGCGGGGAGCGACACGACGAGACGCTGCTCGGCGAGTGGACCCGCGAGATCGTCTATCTGGAGCCGGACACCGTGGTCGTGTACGACCGCGTCTCTCCGAAGGACGGCGTCCGCTACGACGTGCGACTGCACTTTGCCGGACGCCCCGAGCGCGGCGAGGACGGATCGTTCAGCGGCCGGTTCCAGGAGGGCGGCATCGCCCATCGCTGGCTCTCGAAGGGCGAGGTGGTGGCGCGGCCGGACGACGATCTCGACGGCGGTCCCTCGTCGGCGTGGCGCGCCGTGCAGCTGCCGCCCGACCCGGCGAGCGACGGGCGCTTCTTGTCCGTGACCCGCGTGGCTTGGCAGTCGGTCCCCGACCTTCGGGCGCACGAGCTCGAGGCGAGCGGCGACGTCGAGGGTGTGCGCGTGGAGGATACCGTCGTGTTGTTCGGGAGGGCGTCACACGGCGCGCCCATCGAGCGGGCGAGCGTGCGCGTCCCGAACGGCGCGGTACGGCGCATTCTCGTGTGCAATGGCGGCGGCCCGTACGACGTGCGCGCCGAGCCCGACGGCGGCGCTGTTCGAGTATCGCTCGCGCTTCGTGGACCGACCACGGAGGCCGGGCTCATCAGCGTTTCGCTGCCGCGATGAGGTCGAAGAGCTCCCGCCGCGCCCGGACCCAAGGGGCTCCGGCGAGTGGCCAGCTCGGGTGGCTCCGTGAGGAGAATGCCGACCCGACGAGCCGCTCCGAGATGGCACGCGCGCGGGCCGGAGCTACCCGGTTCGCGAGGGCGAGGTAGCCGGCGTCCTGGATCCCACGCCGCCACTGCTTCAGGCGCATCGAGGGGACGACGCCGTCGATGCCGAGCTCGACGAACTCTCCCCATTGGCGACCGGGATACAAGAGCACGCCGTCGCCATTGCAGTGGTCGCCCTCGTCGTTGTGGAACGTCTCGGCAACGCGCAACGGGTCGTAGGGGCCCTTGCCGCCGCGATTGTCGTCGTCCCAATACGTGGCGTTCCAATAGAACCAGCGCTCGATCCCGGCATGGGCCTGGATCCAGGCATTGGCACGCAGCGACAAGAACGGCGCGTCGCTCAAGAACGCCCCGGTGTGCGGCAGAGAGCCGTTATAGACCCACAGCGATTTGCCCGCTCTGCGGCTCTCCTCGAGCGTCCCGCGCGTGAACTGCCCCGCGTGCATCATGACGAGGTCCACGCCTTGCCGGCTCGGCGCGAGGGAGCACGTGTGGCCGACTGGTAGGCTCCGCAGCCGGGCGTCGCTGGAGCCCCTGAGCGCCGCCCGCCAGCGACGGCCGCGGTCCGAGCTGCACTGCTCGTCGATCGCATAAAGGAACACGTCGCGCCGCGCTCCGCCGAGCCCGTCGAGCTCGCGGAGGATTTGCCTGACGGTGTCGATGCTCTTCGGGCTCGGATCGCCGAGCGAGCCGTAGGCCCCAATGGCGACGACGTCTGCGGGCACTCCCTGTCCCGGGCCGTCGTAGCCGTACCGCGGGAGGAAGAGACGTCCGTCGATCGCGGCGCGGTGGACTCGCACGTCGCGAGCGCTGTCGACCGGGAAGATCGCCTGAACGTGGTGACGGTGCAGCTCCTGATGTGTGCGCGCGATCGCGGCCTCGGTGCCGACGCGCTTCATGACCGTGCTCGGGTCGAAGAACAGCATCGTCCGCAAGGCGCGGAAGGGGAGCGGTGTCGGGCCGACCTCGAGGGAGAGCGGCACACGGGCGAGCTCTCGTTTGGCGGCACCTTCACGGACCACGATGGTGCCCTCGTAGCGGCCACGAAAGAGCACCCGCGGCAGCGCAACGTCGAGCCACACCGCGCGCTGGGTGCCGGGCGGGAGCGCGAGTGGCGGCGCTTCGTCGCCGACGTGAGCCGGGACGAGCGGCTCGGGGAGGAGGCTCTTGTGGCGCGGCAGCTCGGGCGTAGCGTCTTCGGTCCAACCGAGTGACTCGCCCGAGATGCGCCCCTCCGATGGGCGCTCGAGCTCGAGCTCGCGCACGACGAAGCTCGTGATTTCTCCCGCGTGCTCGCGCGTGCGGCTTCGCAACGCGCTCGGTCCCGTCAACGAAGCGAGGTCCACCGTGACGCGATCGAGGCGCGCGGCGCCGGCGCTGACGACGACCTGCAGCGCGAGCGTCTCGCCCGGTAGACCGAAGAGCTCGACGCGCTCCCCGGGGGCCCACACGCCTGCCCCATCGCCACGCGCGGGCGGGGCCATCGCGGCGTCGCTCGCGATGCGGTGTCCGTCGTCGACCACCCAGACCGCGGGCGCTCCTCGGTATGGCGCGACCCGCTGGGGAGCGCGCGGGCGAGCGCCATAGTCGCAGCGGCTCTCCGTGAAGGATAGCGTGGCAATGAGCGCCGTCGCGAGGCGGGCGAGCCGACCCGAAGGCATGATTACCGCGGGCGCCGCACGGCATCTGACTTGCAGTCAGAGTGCACCTGTTCCGCGTCATCGTGCGGAGCTGGGAGCGGAACACCCCAATGGCGCCCCGCACTGTCGCGTTCACGAAGCGAGCCGCCGACGTGGTGGTCGCGACGCTCGGCCTCGGGCTGACGTTGCCGCTGTATCCGCTGGTAGCGGCGGCCATCGCCGTCGACTCGCGCGGCCCGATCTTCTTCCGACAGGAGCGCGCGAATGGCCTCCTCGGTGGCGCGGACCCTGCGGCGCGGCTCTCCTTCGGGACGTTCACACTGCTCAAGTTCAGGACCATGTGTGTCGACGCCGAGGCCAAGTGCGGCCCCGTGCTCGCGGAGCAGGACGACCCACGCGTGACTCGAGTTGGGCGCTTCCTTCGGCGCACGAGGCTCGACGAGCTCCCCCAGCTCTGGAACATCCTCACCGGCGACATGAGCCTCGTTGGGCCGAGGCCGGAGCGCCCCGAGCTGTTGCGGGATCTCGCGCTCGCGATCCCCTTCTTCGAGGTGCGCCTTCGCGGCATCAAACCCGGCCTCACGGGGCTCGCCCAGGTGAATCTCGGGTACACCGGGGCGATCCTCGAAGACCACGGGCTCTTTTGCCTCAGAAGCACGCTGCAGAACCCCTTCCAGCTCGGCCCCGCCGCGGGGGCGCTGGCAGACGACATGCGCGCGAAACTCCTCTATGACCTGGCCTATGCAGCGGCGCTCGAGGACCTCGGCAGCTTCCTCCGCACCGAGCTCGAAGTCCTCTTCCGCACGCCAGTCGTGATGCTGTGCAGCGTGGGTCATTGACGGCTCGTTGGCGTGCTTCGTCTTCATGCGATCGTCACCGTTTGAACCCCCAGGTGATCCAGGTCGCTCGCGACTGCACGCCCCGTGCCTGACGCGCAATCGCGGCGTTTCTGCGGTGTCGACTGCGCCAAAGTGTCTCGCGCGTGGCGCACGCGCACGGCACGGTCGGCTCGACGCAGGGGCAGTGGCCTGGTGCTCTGGGCTGGTGGTCTGGGCTGGAAAGATGAGCCGGGCGGCCCTCTCACCACGGACCCGAGAGCGAAGACCGGCGCTCACTCGGGCATGGGCATCGCGATTGCACAGCGTCGCGAGGGTCGAATGGTCGAGCTCATCCGCGACGTCGAAGCCTTCAATCGCCTCGCTCCCGAGTGGGAGGCGCTCACCACGCGCTCTTCGGTGAGAAACCCTTTCGTGACCCATGCGTGGCTCGCGAACTGGCTCGATGCCTTCGGCGATGGGTGTCACGGGGCGATCCTCGAGCGCGCCGGCGGGCGAGCCATTGCTGCCGCGTTCGTCCGCGACCAGGGGACATCGCTGTCGGGACCCGAGGCGCACACGTATTGGACCGAGGTCCTCGACGAGGGGGATGAAGCGCTCGCGGCGCTGTTCGGGCGCCTGGCGCGAGAAGGCGGCGGCAGGCTGTCGTTGCCAGGCTCGGCCGAGGGCGCGTACCGCGAGCGCCTGACGCGCGCCGCAGCCGGAAAGTTCGTGGTCGTTCCGAAGAACCCCTGGACGAGCCGCGCGATCGGCGTCGAGGGCAGTCTGTCGCAGTTTCTCTCGGGAAAACCGCCAAAGCTTCGCGCGGAGCTCGGCCGCAAACGGCGCAAGCTCGAGCGCGAGCTGGGTCCCGTCGAGCTGCTCGACTTGTCTGGTGCGCCGACCGCCCCCGGCGCGATGGCGATCGTCGAGCAGGTGGAGCGCGGCTCCTGGAAGAAGGACGCCGGCACCGCGATCGTGTGCTCGGAGCGCGAGACGAGGTTCTATCGCGGCGTCGCGGCCCTCGAGGCTCGGGGGGCGCGAGGGAGGCTGTTCGCGCTCGCGGTGCGCGGCGAGCCGGTCGCCTACGTCCTCGGGCTCGAGCACGAGCGGAGCTATTACGCGCTCAAGACTTCGTATCTCGCGGAGCTCGCAGGCACAGCACCCGGGATCGTGCTCCTCTGCCGCGTCATCGAGCGGCTCGCAGAAGAGGGCCGCATCTCGGCTATCGAGCTCCTCGGGCGAGACGCGCGGTGGAAGCAGGAGCTAGCGACGTCCAAGCGAACCCACTGCAGCTATGAGCTCTTGCCGCGCGGCGCGTGGTCCGCGCTCTACTCGGTGGCCCACGAGTTCGTGCGCCCGAACGTCCGGCGGGTGGCGGACGGCGTAATAAAGGCGCTCTCGGAGGCGCGGCTCTTCGAACGGCGAGGGGGCGGGGAATGAACGTCCTGGGGCTCAACTACTACTTTCACGACTCTTCGGCCTGCGTGATGAGCGACGGTCGCCTCGTCGCCGCGGCGGAGGAAGAGCGCTTCGTGCGTGAGAAGCACACGCGGCGGGTCCCGGCGCGCGCCATCGACGAGTGCCTGAGGCTCGCCGGTCTCGACTACGGCGACATCGAGCACATCGCCGTGGGCTGCAGTCCGCTGCGCGACTGGGGCAAGCGGCTCCGGTATGCCGGCCTCGATCCGAGCCGCGCGCGCGAGTTCGTCGTCGGTGAGCTGCGGCGACTCGGAACGCGGCAGTCCGGGCTCGCCGCCTGGCTGTTCTCGAACTACGCGTCACGGCGGCTGCCCAGCGTACATTTCGTTCCGCACCACATCGCGCACGTCGTCGGCAGCTACTACGTGTCTCCTCACGAGAGCGCCGCGCTCCTCGCGCTCGACGGTTCGGGCGAGTGGGCCACGAGCTTCCTCGGCGTGGCGCGTGGTCCAGCGTTCGAGTGCTTTCAGCAGAGCGAGTTTCCGATGTCGCTCGGCTCGTTTTACGAGGCCGTGACCGAGTTCTGCGGCTTCATGCCCAACTACGACGAGGGCAAGACGATGGGGCTCGCCCCGTATGGCGATCCGCGGCGCTTTCGCGAGGTGGTCCGTGGGCTCGTGAGCGTCGACGGCGACGGGCGGCTCGGCGTCGACCTCTCGTACTTCGACTACCACTCGGATGGGCAACGCCGCTGCGGGCCCAAGTTTCACGACGTGTTCGGCGCGCCTCGGCGCCGAGGGGAGGACTTCGCCGACCGCCACCGAGACGCCGCCGCAGCGTTTCAAGAGGTGCTCGAGGAGCGCGTCTTGTCGCTGTGCGGCATCTTGAAGAGGCGGACCGCGGAGAAGAACCTCGTCATCGCGGGCGGCGTCGCGCTGAACAGCGTGATGAACGGCCGCATCGTGCGCGAGAGCGGCTTTCACGATCTCTACGTGATGCCTGGCGCGGGCGACAACGGCACGGCCATCGGCGCGGCGGCGTTCGTCGTGCACTCGACCCTGGGACAGCCGCGCCACGCCGTCCACGACGACCCGTTCCTGGGCGGCCAGCACTCTCCCGCGGCCATGAAGCGCGCGCTCGAGGCCTTCAGCCTGCCGGCCGTGGAGCGACCGGACGTCGTCGGCGAGGTCGCGCGACGCCTCCACGAAGGAAAGATCGTCGGGTGGTTTCAGGGGCGCACCGAGTTCGGACCGCGGTCGCTCGGCAACCGCAGCATCCTCGCGAATCCGACCCTCCCCGAGATGAAGGATCAGCTCAACCTGCGGGTGAAGCACCGCGAGTCGTTTCGCCCGTTCGCCCCGAGCGTGACGCGCGAGAAGAAGGCGGAGCATTTCGAGACGGAGGTCGACGACCCCTTCATGCTCAAGGTCTGCTACGTGCGCCCCTCATCGCGTGCAAAGCTCCCCGCGATTACCCACGTCGACGGCTCCGCGCGCCTTCAGACGGTGCATCGCGAGACGAATCCCCGCTACCACGCGCTGCTCACGCGGCTCGAGCCGCTCATCGGCGCGCCCGTCGTCTTGAACACCAGCTTCAACGTAATGGATCAGCCGATCGTCGAGACGCCGCGCGAGGCCATCGAGTGTTTCCTCGCGACCGGGATCGACACGCTCGCGCTCGGAGACTTCGTGGTCGACAAGAACGAGTAGGTTCCCGCGCCACGCGGCGCCACGCCCACCGGGCCAGCTCCAAGCGGCGCGGGTTCGAGGCGGCTATTGCCCGGCGATGCGCTCGAGCTCGGCGTCGGACACGTCGAAGTCGCCGTACGCGTTCTGGCAGTCGTCGTGATCGTCGAGCGCCTCATAGAGCGACAGGACCTGCTCGGCCTCTTTGCCCTCGACCGTGCGCTTGTTCTTCGGCACGTAGCCGGGCACGCACTTGTCGACCTTGATGCCGGCCTTCTCGATCGCCGTGCTCACGGCGTCGAGATCGGACACGCCGCACTCGACCTGCCAGCTGTCGCCATCGTCCGCGACGTTCTCGCCGCCGCAGTCCATGATGATCTCCATCAGGGTCTCTTCGGTCGCGGCGCTCTTCTCGACGGTGACGAGCCCCTTGCGATCGAAGGCCCACATCGCGGCGCCGCCACCGCCGAGCACGCCGGCGTGGCGCTCGAACAGCTTGCGCATCTCGGCGACCGTGCGGTTCTTGTTGTCCGTGAGCGCCTCGACCACGAAGAGGGTGCCGCCGGGGCCCGTGCCCTCGTAAAGGATCTCCTCGTAGTTCATGCCCTCGAGCTCGCCGGTGCCGCGTTTGATCGCGCGCGTGATCGTGTCGCTCGGCATCTGCGACCCCTTCGCGTCCGCGACCGCCTTGCGCAGGCGCGGGTTGCCGCCGGGATCACCGCCTCCGAGGCGCGCGGAGATGGTGAGCTCCTTGATGAGCTTCGTGAAGAGCTTGCCGCGCTTGGCGTCGGTTGCCCCCTTCTTGTGCTTGATCGTTGCCCACTTCGAATGGCCGCTCATCGGGTATTTCCTCGGTCGAGGGGTATAGCCGAATCCCGGGGGCGCGATCCAGCCCGAGCGGCGGGGGAGTCGCCCACGCGGACTCCGCGGGCCGCTCGTCGCAGCCCGTCTACCGGCTCGTCTGCAGCTTCGCCCGCGCCGCGTGGCGCTCGAGCCCGAGCTCGATGAGCCGCGTGACGAGCATCGTGCCATCCATGCCGGACGCCGCCCAGAGCCGCGGGTACATCGAAATCGCCGTAAATCCGGGCATGGTGTTGAGCTCGTTCACGTAGACGTCCCCGCCCGAGACGAAGAAATCCACCCGCGCGAGGCCCGCACAGCCGAGCGCCGCGTAGGCCGCGAGCGCCATGCGCCGGACGCGCTCGGCGTGCTCGGCCGCGAGCTCGGCCGGCACCGAGAGCCGTGAGCCCGCCGCGTCGAGGTATTTCGCCTCGTACGAGTAGAACCCGTCCCGGTGCGTGACCACGATCTCGCCCGCCACGCTCGCCTCGGCGACCTCGTTGCCGAGCACGCTCACCTCGACCTCGCGGCAGTCGCGCACGCCAGGCTCGACCAGCACGGTGGTGTCGTACGCGAGCGCGTGGTCGACCGCGGCTCGTAGCCCGCCGGCATCGGCGACGCGGCTCACGCCGAGCGACGAGCCCATGTTCGCGGGCTTCACGAACAGCGGGAAACCGAGGCGCGCGCAGGCGGCGAGCGTGGCGTCGGCTTGGGCCTCGAGCTCGTGCCGCCCGAACGACACGAACGGGACCACGGGTACGCCCGCGTGCGCGAGCACCCGCTTTTGCAGCACCTTGTCCATGCCGACCGCCGACGCCGCGACGCCGGAGCCGACATAGGCCACGCTCGCGAGCTCGAACAGCCCTTGGATCGCGCCGTCTTCGCCGAGCGGTCCGTGCAGCACCGGAAACACGAGGTCGAACGGCACGGGCTCCTGGCCCTCGACCTCGAGCCGCCCGCGTCCGCCCGGCACCGGCGTCGGCAGGAGCCACGCACGCGGCGCGCTCTCGTCGACGCGGTTCTCTCGCGGATCGGCGCGCTTCGGCAGCTGCGGCTCGTCGAGGAGCCGCCACACGCCCGCCTTGTCGATGCCGACGAGCACCGGCAAGAAACGTGAGCGGTCGAGCGAAGCGACCACGAAGCGCGCGGACACGAGGGAGATCTCGTGCTCGGCCGAGCGTCCGCCGAACACCACCAACACGACGAGCTGACTCATGGGTGATCCTCTGCGGCCCGAGGCCGCGCCGCTTCCTTTATCACCGCTCGTGTGTCACCGCTCTTGTGTGACACGCTCTCCTGTCACGGGGCGGTTGGCTCTCGCTGCTGCTCCCATGTGGCCTCATCGCCTAGGCTTCGATTGTCCTACGCGCACTCGATTCAAACGGGCTCGAGCTGCACGTCGGGATCGAGATGTCGGAGATCGTCGACATCGGAGGTGAAAATCCTATCTCCGCGCGCTTTGGCGCACAGGACGACGGAGGCATCGGTGACGTCGTTGGTTGCCGTCGTACCGCAGAGCTGACCGGCAGCCCGAGCCCGGGCGTCGTCGAGCGCTTCGATCGCGACGCCTGTCGACCCCAATAGCCGTGCAAGACGCACCTGCCGCGCACCGTCTCGCCACACTTGGCCAACGACCCCGGCCGGAATGGTGATCGGGAGATCCGCGTCGAGCGCCAAGCGCAGCGCAGCCACTACCCTGCGGTCGTTCTTGTCGATCGCGATCAGCGCACCCGCGTCGAGGGTCAGGCCGCTCATGCTGCCCGCCGCTTGCGACGCGGACGGAGCCCGAGCATACGCTCCGCCTCACGGCGCTCGGCCGACGTCATCGGACCTCCGGTCTCGGCGAGCATTTCGTCGAGCATCGCCTTGAGATCGTCGAGCTTCGCCTTCTCCTCGAGCGCCGACGTCACGTACGCGCTCACGCTCTCGGCGCGTCCTTCCTTGACCGCCCGGCGGGCGTTCGCCAGCAAGGGGCGCGGGAGCGTGATGGCGATTTTCGCCTTCGTCATACCCTCTATCATACCAAGCGAACATGGCGAGAACAACTCCGAGGGGCGAGCGGTGCGCTCGGCATGACGCGCCGGCCTGCGCGTCGCCCGCACCCCGATCCCCCGTGCTAGCCTTCGCAGGTGGCGTCGAGCGCGCAGGAAGTGGGTGTGCGTTACACGGTTCCGAGACGGCGTGCCGGGTGGGAGCTGCCCGAGGAGACCATGCCCGAATCCACGGTTCATGACGAGGCGGTCGAGCTGCTCAAGTTGCTCCGGCCGAGTGCGCCGCCAAAGAGGCTGAGCGCGCTGCCAAGGAGGCCGCACTGGCCCGCATCGCGGAGCTCGAAGCGGCGCTCGCGACGAAACACGAGTAACCAGCCAGCCGCACACCTCCGGTGAGCGCGCCCCGGGCGGTTCCGCCAGCCAGGTTGCCGTCGGGCTCTACGGTGCCCCGTGCTCGGCCTGCTGCTCGACGATGCAATTCGCATCGCGGGGAGCGACTTGCCATCATCGTGCAAGGAAAACCGGGACTGGCAAGGAATGCGCTGCGAGTGCGATCCACGAATGGAGCGGCACGGCAGGCGCGTTCGCCGGCGTCAGCTGGTCGCGGGACGAAACTCGCGCTTCACGCGATTGAACGGCACCGCGTGCAGCACGTGCCCATCCTTGAGCTCGAGGCTCACGGTATGGGGCTTTCCGTCGCGGTAGTCGACTCCCGCGACCGTGACACGGGAGCCCTTCGCAATCTGGACGTCGCCCAACACGAGGTCGGTGGTCGCTACGAGCTCCGCCCCGCGATGCAGCGGCGCCTCGGGCTCGGGGGATCGCGGCCCAGCGTGCGCGAGGGGGACGAGCGTCGCGGCTGAGAGCGCGAGGGGGACGAGCGTCGCGGCTGAGAGCGCGAGCGCGCCGAAGAGCTTCCGGGCTCGCTGTCCCTTACTGAGCAACTCGGCGCCTGTCGTGCGTCGCATGGTGCGGGTCAATCATAGTGGGCTCGGTGCATTCGTCCCGTGAGTGCTTCGCCACACTCGGTCACCCCGAGCGGGGGCGCCAACCGCTGAGCGCCTTCTCGACGAAGCCGAGCCGGTCTTGCCCCCAGAAGAGCATGCCCTCCTCGTCCTCGTTCGCCTGCACGCGAAAGCACGGCGCGCCGCACACGCCGAGCGCTTCTGCGTCGGTCGTCGCGCACCGCAGCGCATCCTTCACGTCCTGATTCGCCGCACAGCGCACGAGCTCCGCGCCGTCGAAGCCAGCGCCGTTCGCGAGCTCGCTGAGGACGTTCGGATCCGAGATGTCGGCGCCTTCGCACCAATAGGCTGTGAAAATGGGCAGCGCGAGGCGCGGGCGCTCCGCCTCGCCGAGCTGCAACGTCATGCGCAGCGCGGTGACGGTGTTCATCGGAAAGCGTGTCGGGAACACCAGCGGCACGCCCCAATGCTCGGCCCAGCGGAACATGTCGCGCGTGGCGTGGGCGCGCTTCGGCGCGGGCATCTCGAACAGCGGAACGTTCGGTGTGCCGATCGACTTGAAGAGGCCCCCCAGCATGAATGGGCGATACCGCAGCGAAGCTCCGCGCTCGCCGGCGATGCGCTCGAGCTGCGTCGCGCCGAGATAGGCGTAGGGGCTGCCGTAGTCGAAATAGAAGGACAGGATGGGATGGTTCATGACGGGTCGTCTCGTTCTGCGCGGGCGAGGTGCGCCTCGACGAACTGGATGCGGTCCTGGCCCCAGTAGAGCTCGCTCGCGCCGTCGGCGTGCACGACAAAGGTCGGGACGCCGAACGCTCCGGCGAGCTTGGCCTCATCCGTACGCCGAAGGAGCTCGTCCTTCACGTCGGGCTCGGTCGCGCGCCGGACGAGCCGCTCGCCGTCGAGCCCCGCGCGCTCGAGCACGCCTGCCACGACCTCGCCGCTCGCCACGTCGAGCCCGTCCTTCCAGTACGCCTCGTAGAGAGCGCGAGTCGCCGCGGGCTTGTCGTCGGCCGCGACGATCGCACGCATCGCGAGCACCGTGCGCCGCGGATGCGCCTCAGGCATCGCGAGCGGCACGCCCCAGTGCTCGGCCCAGCGTGCCATGTCGCGCAGGTTCATCCGCTTCTTCGACTCGGGCATGGTGGGCATGGGGCCGTCGTCGCCGCGCACCGCGCGAAACAGCCCGCCGAGCAGGATCGGGCGATAGTCGATCGTCGCGCCGTGGGGCGTGCACGCGCGCTCGAGCTGGGTGTGCGCGAGGTACGCGTAGGGGCAGACGACGTCGTAATAGAACTCGACTCGCATCTTGGGCAGCACATCAACCAGCAGGGTAAACAGCAGAGTTGGCCAATTGAGTTAGCGGGCGACGCCTCGCCCCGCCGGCTCGGCGAGCGTGCGGCGCGGTGGCATCCGGATCATTGGCTCGGGCCGCAGTGCAAGTTGATGAGCCGCTCCGCGTAAGTCGTGAACTCTTCTTTGCCCTCGTCCCAGATGCAAAGAAGGAACTTGGGGTCGCTCTTGCCGAGCTCGGCGGAGCAGGCGTCGCCGGCCTCGTCGAAAGCCTTGCACGGGCCCGCGAGCGCCTCGCCCACGCAGCCGACGAAGGCGGTGAAGTCGGCGTTGTCGTCGATCGGCGTACACGGGTCGAGGCACGCCGCGAGCGCGCACTTCTGCGCTTTGTCCATCTTGGCGCCGCAGCTGAACGCCGAGTTGTTCATCTCGTGCGCCGAGACGCAGTGCCCGGCGTTGCCGTCGATGATGACGAATTTCCCGACCTCGTAGGCGACGAGCGGGGCCATCGGGGTCGCCTCGGGGAGCGCGATGGCGCACGTGCTGCAGTCGGTGTGCGCGTTCGTGAACTCATCGCACGAGGCCTTGTCCGAGGCCGGCCCGAGGCACGCGTCGACGAAGCCGGCTGCCTCGCCGGATGTGCACTTGTTCTTCGCGAGCCCGATCGACGGCACCCATGCGTGCTTGAAGTTCGAGACGTCGCCCGGATGACAGCCGCCCATGCCGCCCGTGGACGAGCTCGTCGTCGTCGTCGTCGTGGCGGTCGCCGGCGCGGTGCTCGGACCGGTAGCCGTCGAGCTTGTGCCAGTGCTGCTCGCCGACGCTGCGACGTTCGCGTCGCCGCCGGCCCCGCCTCCGTCCGCCTCGCCGCCGCCCGCGCAGGCGGCAGCGACGCCACCGAGGACCGAAACGAGAGCGAAAGCGAATGGCCGAGAAAAGCGCGACTTCATGCAGAGAACGATAGCCTGAGGCGCGCGCGCGCGACTAGGCCCTCGAGCGCAGTCGTGGCGTTGTCCTTGAGCTTCGTGATCGACGAGCCCTTCGTCGGGATCGGCTCGCCGGCCGCGAGGGCCACGCGGCCGCGCTCGAGCCCGAGCACGCGTCCCATGTGGGCACCGAAGCTCTCGTCGCCGTACGCGGTGCGGGGATCTTCGTACGCGAGGCCCACCGGCACGAGCTCGGCCCCGACGCGCAGGGCCGCCGCGAACGCGCCCGGGTGGAGCGGGCGGATCGCGTCGCCGGCGAACGCCGTGCCCTCGGGAAAGAGCGCGATGGCGCTCCCTTCACGCATCGCGCGCGTCATCTTGCCGATCACCGCGGCGCCGCTCGCGGCGTTTTCGCGATCGACGAACAGCGTGCCGATGCGGCTCGCGCTCTTGCCGATGAGCGGCCAGCCGCCGAGATCCGCGCGGCTCACGAGGTGTGCCTCGAGGCAAGAGAGCGCGACGAAAATGTCGAGCGCGGAGCGGTGATTGAGGACGAACATGCGCCCGCGCCCGTGGGCGTCGCGCCCCGCGTACGCTTCCCCATGGCCGACGTACGGGCCGTCCGCGAGCACGTCGAGCCCACATACGGCGAGCATGCTCGTCGCCCACAGCCCGACGCGGCGATGCAAGATCGCCCGGCGGTCTTGCCCGCGCGTCGACTCGAGCTCGAGCAGCGCGAGATGTCCGGCGGTCTTGGCTGCGAGCGCGAACGCGCGGCCGAAGGTGCGCAGCGCGGGCCGCGCCATCTTTGAGGTCACGCGTCGCCCTCGCTCGCGGCGCTCTCGGCGAGGGCTTGTGTGAGCACTTCGTTCGCGAGCTTCGGCTCGGCGCGTCCGGCGGTAGCCTTCATGAGCTGGCCCACGAAGAAGCCGAGCACTCCCGTTTTTCCCCCGCGATACTGCGCCGCTTGCTTTTCGTTGCGGCCGACGAGCTCTCGCGCCGCCGCGAGGAGAAGGTCGCGATCGCTCATCACCGCGAGCCCCTGCGCCGCCACGAGCTCGCGCGGTGCCCTGTCGGTCCCGCGCAGCTCCCCATAGAGCGCCTTGCCTTGCTTGCCGCTGATCGTGCCGTCTTCGACGAGCAGGACGAGCTCGGCCACTTGCCCCGCGGAGATCGGAAAGTCCATCTCTGCGCCGCGAACGGTGGCGTCGCGCAGGACCTCGCTCTGGATGAAATTGCCAACCTTCACCGCGTGACCCGCGAGCCGCACCGCCTCTTCGAAGAACGCCGCGAGCCTTGGGTGCGTGACGAGCACGCTCGCGGCGCTCTCGGACATGCCGAGCTCGGCCTCGTAGCGCGCCCGCTTCTGCGCCGGCAACTCCGGCAAGCGATCGCGAGCCGCGCGCAAGTCGTCGCGCGAGACCACGAGCGGCAGCAGATCGGGGTCGGGGCACTAGCGGTACTCGTCTTCGCCCTCTTTGGAGCGCAGCAGGTAGCTCTCGCGCTTGTCGGCGTTGTAGCCGCGCGTCTCGCGTTTCACGGCAAGGCCGCGCTCGATGACCCGAATTTGCCGGCGGATTTCGACGTCGACCGCCTCTTCGACAAAGCGGAAGGAGTTGATGTTCTTCAGCTCGACGCGCGTCCCGAGCCGAGTCTCGCCGCGCTTGCGCACCGACACGTTGGCGTCGCAGCGCAGGCTGCCTTCTTCGAGGTTGCCGTCGTTCGCGCCGATGAACACGAGCAGGTCCCGCATCGCCTTCATGTACGCGCGTGCCTCGGCGGCGGACGCGAGCTCCGGCTCGCTCACCACCTCGACGAGCGGCGTGCCCGCGCGGTTGAGATCCACGAGCGAGGTGTTGCCATGCCCGTGCATGCTCTTGCCTGCATCCTCTTCGACGTGAAGGCGCGTGATGGCGATCTCGCGAGGGCCCGCGCCACAAGCGATCGCGAGCCGCCCCGCGGTCGCGAGCGGACGGTCGTACTGGCTGATCTGGTAGCCCTTCGGAAGGTCCGGGTAGAA